>NZ_JAVJSQ010000014.1 GCF_040219335.1 Gimesia sp.
CGTGGAAAATGGAAAGCCCAAAATGGTGGCGCTGGTCGCTGCGATGCGAAAACTACTCATCATTATCAACACCATGGTAAAGGAAGGGAAAAAATGGGAGGCTAACGTGATAAATTTCTGATTTTTTAAGACAGTCGCTACGAGTTGATGCGGTCATAAAAGGAATGTCGTCATGGATGAATTGCTTTTCTTCGTCTACTGGTTCAAGTTCTGTCGGGCGAGCCGACGGTGGCACTCGCTCGTCACAATTGAGGATGTGAATTTTGTAAAATGGCGGCAGGGGGTCAAGACAGAATTTTGTCCGGTTGTGCCCGGATTTTGTCCTGGTCTGTCCGGAATTTTGTCCTGCTGTGACCGGTTTGTGTCCTGGTTTGCCCTGAACATTGAGGGGCTGACTTTGCGAAGTGGTGCGCTCTGTTCCAGTAGACAACCGGTGAAAAGCGATGGGGATTCAGTTGTTAATAAGTCACTGGTGCCTGATGTTCTGGTGCAGATTACCTGTCTCGCGCGCGAGCCAAAGTTAGAACAGCATACGCATCGGCGGGAGGCGATCAAGGGGAGTTTATACACTTCCTCTGAGACAGTGGTGAGGCAGATTCAGGTTGGGCAGCAGGGACCGACGAAGAGAAACCGCGGACGCTTTTCAGGCGGATGTCTCGGTGGCCGGATTGAATTCTTCCATCAGCTGCGTAATCGCATCCGAGGAACCCAGGGCGAAGATGCTGTCGCCCGCGTTGAGGATCGACGAACTGGAGGGGGGCATCTGGGGCTGATGTCCGGGACGACAGATGCCAACCACCATGATGCCTTTGGTGCTCAGATCGGTTTCACTCAGTTTCTTACCGCAGTAGGGGCTGGCGTCGGTGATCTGCAGGTCGGCGACTTCGAACCCACCCACATGTTTGCTGGCGACCTCGACGAAATCTTCCACGGCGGGGTGAATCATGAAGCGGGCGATTTTGACAGCGCCGCTACGGAAGGGACTGACGACGCGATTCGCGCCGGCATGTTTGATCTTCTCGCCGGCCTTGTCGTCGCTGGCGCGAGCGATGATCTGAAAGCCGGGATTCAGCATCCGTGCGGTGAGGACCACGTAGACATTGTCGGCGTCCCCGGGGAGGGCTGCTGCGAGGGAAGAGGCCCGTTCGATGCCGGCACTTTTGAGAACCTGGTCATCGGTGGCATCGCCCTGAATGTAAAACCAGTTGCGGGGAGTGCAGGTCTGCTCCAGACGTTCTTCGTTGCTGTCGATAACCACGAACTGTTTTTCGCGTTCGTGCAGATACTCACAGATGGAGTGTCCCATCCGACCGAGGCCACACACGATGTAATGACCTTCCAGATTGGCAATTGTTTTCTGCATGCGTCGTTTCTCCAGAACCGAACTCATTTGCTGGCGCACAATCCACTGACCGAGTTGGGAGACACTGTAGGTGAAAATTCCCAGACCAAACATGAGGTAGAAAATGATAAAGATTTTGCCGTTATCAGACAGCGACACCGGGTCTTCGTATCCGACGGTGGTCGCGGTAATCACGATCATGAACAGGCTGTCGAGCCAGGAAGCACCTTCGATCACCCGAATGCCGACCGTCCCGAAAATCGTAAAGCCGATCAACAGCACCATGATGCGGAAGAAGTGCGCAAGCGACTGCTTCTGCGAACGGTTTGGATCCAGGGTTGAGGTAAGCTGCTGAAACATGCGTGAAAGTTTACAGTCTGAAGAGCATTTTGGATAGAAAAGCCGTATTTTCAGGAGGCAGTAACAATGACTCGGGTTTCCCCAGATCGTGGAGCAGTTCCTCGGCCGCGAGTAATCCACTGCGAACGGCCCCTTCCATCGTGGCGGGCCAGCCGGTGGAAGTCCAGTCTCCGGCGAGATACAGACCTGCGACCTGCGTCCGTTGCGCGGGGCGGAGCTGCTCCACACCGGGCTGAACGGAGAAGACTGCATGATGTTCAGTGAGCATGCGACTGTGCAGCAGTTGGGCCTCCCCGACGACAGGCCAGATCCGGGTGAGCTCTGCAATGACTTCCTGGATGATCTCCTCCTGCGAACGTCCCTGGCGTCCGGCTGCGGTGAGTTGATGACTGGCCGAGATGACGATCTGGTAATACCAGCGTCCGTCCTGCTCCTGCTGCATCAACTGCGTACGGTTGAACATCCATTGAGAAAGACAATCCACGAAGACCGCATGCGGGAGCGGCGTGATTTCGCGATCGAACCAGAGATGAACGCTGGTGATAGGAGCCGCTTCAAGTTGAGCGATGCGCGACAGTTCTGCCCGACCGGGGAACTCGGCAGGCAACAGATCGAGCACGCGCTGGTGGGGAACGGCGAGCACGACTCTGTCTGCATCGATGTGAGTGCCATCCCGAAGTTCGACGCCGGTTACTTGGCCCTCGGTGATTTGAATTTGTTTGACGCCGGTCTTGAGACGGATCTCGGTACCACGTGTGGTCAGCCAGTCACTGATTGTGGTGCCGTACAACTGTTCGAGGGGCGTGGTGGGAATCAGAACCTGCCAGCTGTCGCGGGCGCGAAGAAAACCATCCACAAAAACCTTGCGAGCGTGCGAGAGGCTGATGCGGTCCAGGCTTTCGCTGAGTGCGCTGACAAGGACAACGTTCCAGAAGCGGTCGATGACGGTTTGCGACTGGCCGTGTGCCTGGAGCCAGTCGGCCATGGTCGGTTCGTCTTGCGGATTGACGCTGGTGCGTGCGAGCTGTTTGAGTCCCTGGGCCAGTTCGCGTTTCTCGCGGAAGTTGAGATAGGAGAGTCGCGCGAAGGCGGGAAACAGATGCAGGGGTGTGGGGAGCGCCGGACTGGAGGCAAAGCGGTTCACCTGGAAGCGGGTGTCGGCGTTGACGGGACCGCTCTGATTGGGGCCGATGAAGTAGAGCTGCTCGGCTCGCTCAAAGGAATCGGCGATGCCGACGGTTTCGCAGAAGCGATTGAATTCGTGACAGCAGCCCATGCTGACGTGCTGACAGTTGTCGATCAGGGACTGAGACTGCTGGTCTTCAAAGGAGCTCGCGCGCCCCCCGAGTCGGGGTCGGGACTCGAGCAGGGTGACAGGCTGATTCCGCTCCGCGAGAGCCGCAGCGCAGGCCAGGCCGGCGAGACCGCCTCCGACAATGACTGTTGCTGTGCTGCTGTCTTCCAATGACTTTCCCTGACCAACGTGCCGTGCATGTGAAATCGCCCCATCTGTACATTGGATCTGTATTTTCCGGGACCGCTGCCTTAAGATGTGAGGATATCGAAAATCAGCTGAGATCCCAGTAGTGACTTTGGTGAAATCATGAAATATTCGGGGATTCCCCTGATTGAGACACTTTCCCGCGGCTGGCTGCAGGCGGGGAGGAATTTTGTTTATCCGCCCCGGTGTGTGCTCTGCGGTGAAGACCGGCTGTGCGAGGGAACGAACTGTGGGCCCCGGATCGACCAGATCGCCCCCGTGATGGCTCACACGTGTGGACGGTGCGGTGCACCGGTGGGACCGCATGTGGAGACGTCTTCAGGCTGCATTCACTGCAGGAAGGATCGTTTTTTATTCAAACGGGCGATTGCCCTGGGTCAATATCAGGGCCCGTTAAGCGAATTAATCTTAAAACTGAAGCAGAACCCGGGAGCCCCTCTGGGAGTGAGCCTGGGAAATCTACTATACTACCGCCATCAGGAAACACTGGAGAAGATGGACTTTGATCTGATTATTCCGATCCCGCTGCACTGGACATCCCGACTCTACCGGTCTCATAATCCGTCGACCCTGATCGGAGAGGCTTTGTCGGGCCGCTTGCAAGCCCCATTCGACGTGAATATACTCGCGAAACGAAAACGGACCCCTGCGCAGCTCGGATTGAATTCTTCAGAACGAAGGCGAAATTTACGGGATGCGTTTCGAGTGCGTCGAGCGAGGCGCATCCAGGGGCAGAGCATTTTACTGGTGGATGATGTCCTGACCACGGGCTCAACCGCCAACGCTGCGACGCAGGCGCTGCTGGAGGCAGGAGCCCGCGAGATCAACGTGGCAGTCATTGCCAGGGCCCTGGGCCAATAAAAGATTTAAGATCGATACTCCACGGAAATGGCTGCTGTTTCGGTGGATACAACAGATAAGGTAAGTTATCTCGATGGATGCGAGTACCACACCGCCACCCCCTGGTAAGAATTCGCCTGAAAAAAAGGAGAAGAAAAAGATCGGGAGAACCCATCACTTCTTTCTGCGGGGCCTGGCGATCAGCCTGCCGCCGATTCTGACACTGGTGATTGTCATCTGGGTCGCGGGAATTGTGAATGACTATATCATCACGCCCACCACGACCACGGTGCGCTACTGCATCGCCTACTTCACCGACGGCTCCCAGCCGCGCGATGATTTCGTGCAGTTGGAAAGTCTGCCCCCCTTGGAATACTGTCGCAAGGATTACCTGGTCAGCAGAGCAGATGCAGCAGAGTTGGAAGCGATTGACGATCAGACGCTGGGAAGAATCCCCCGACGGCAGCTGACGGATAAGGCCTGGGTCCCATTTGGGGATCGGGCGGTGCCTTACACCGACTATCGAGAAGTGGCCAAGCGGATTCGCGCCTCCGACATGCCGACGACAGCGATGGGTTTGTACATGGAACTGGCGACGACCCGCTGGTTCAAAAGCCTGTTCAACCTGAGCGCGGTCGCGGTCGCGTTAACAATTGTGGCGTTGTACTTCCTGGGACGTTTCGTGACGGCCCGGATTGGTGCCTGGATGGTCTACAAGTTCGAACAGGGCGTACTGGCGAGACTGCCTGTGGTGAGCAACGTTTATTCTTCGGTGAAGCAGGTAACCGACTTCTTCTTCAGCGAACGCACGGTCGATTACAGTCGCGTGGTTGCCGTGGAATACCCGCGGCGCGGCATCTGGTCGCTGGGATTTGTCACGGGTGACAGTATGCTGGAGATGACCGTCACTGCGGGTGAACCCCTGGTGGCGATCCTGATTCCCACCTCACCGATGCCGGTGACCGGGTATACGATGAGCGTTCCGAAGAGCGAGATTGTGGATTTGAATATCACCGTCGATCAGGCGTTTCAGTTCTGCCTGTCGTGTGGGGTCCTGGTTCCACCGCAACAGAAAGTAACTGATGAACTGCTGCGGGAGGAACTGGGGAAACGACTGCTGGGCGATCGCAAGCTGGCCGGCTTCAAAGTTCAGATTGCTCCGCCGGAACCCACGACCCAGACGACTACACTCGCCAGCGAACATACCGAGTCGGAAGAAACGACGGATGCTGTCAAGCCAGAGTCCACTGACAGTTCCGAGAAGCCACCAGAGAAATAGACGCCGGTCTGACGTTGATCGAAGCGCTCAAGAACTACATGGAAACAGAATCGGCAGGATAGAAAGCAGATTTGACTGATGAATCAGACAGCGGAACCCCGTCCCTTGCGCATCGCGACCCGGGCCAGCAAGCTGGCGCTCTGGCAGGCCGAGCATGTGGCTGCCCTGCTGGAAGCACAGGGAAGCGGACGACCGGTTGAAATCGTGCATATCACATCGGAGGGGGATCGGGATCTGACCTCGCCGCTGTCCCAGTTCGGCGGACTGGGTGTATTCACGCGCGAAGTGCAGAAAGCGGTGCTGGACGGACGAGCCGATCTGGCGGTTCACAGTCTGAAAGATTTACCTACCGAGCCAGCTCCCGGTCTGACCCTGGCGGGAATTCCGGATCGGGGGCCCTTGTATGACGTATTGATATTGCCCGAGGGTTCCGAGCCGATTGAGTCGCTGGCTGGTCTTCCCGAAGAAGCACGCATAGGCACAGGCAGTCTACGCCGTCGGGCACAGATCCTGCATCAGCGAAGTGACCTGGAGATGCTCGAAGTCCGCGGAAATGTACAGACCCGTCTGAAGAAACTGGACTCCGGTGAATACGACGCCCTGTGCCTGGCGGAAGCGGGAATGGTGCGACTGGAACTGCTGGCCGAACGGAACTGGTTGCTCTTAAGTCCGCCGGAAGTCTATCCGGCCGTCGGTCAGGGCGCCTTGGGCATCGAATGCCGGGACGACGATACCGACACCATCGAGATTCTGGGCGCGATTTCCGATCCCGCGGTGCGCGCCGCGACCACGGCGGAACGAAGTCTGCTTTCGCATCTGCGTGCGGGCTGCCATGCTCCGATCGGCAGTTTGTCCCGACTGGAGGAGAATCAGTTGACATTGGAAGCAGTCGTCTTAAGCGGCGACGGTCAGGAGCGTATTTTCGTCTCCGAGAGTGGTCCACTCGAAGCGGCAGCGGAAGCCGGGATCAAGGCTGCGGAGGCACTGCTGGAAGCGGGGGCAGACCGGTTGATTTCGCCCGGTCCCGGCTCGCCGGAGGCCCCCTGAATTGCGAACGACTGGGCGGCGGGACGTCAACCCAAAAAAAGGACCTGTAAATTATTTCCCTATTCATGTAAAAAACAGGCTGTAACGTATGTCGATTCTGTGATTCACTTGGGTTATACTCTGTGCAAATGGACTGCCTCTCAAAATCGTATTCAGGAAGAGCGAAAGGTTTGAGACATGGAACGTCACCCTTATCGCCCCGGGTTAACCGGGATCATCGCGACGGAAACTGAAATCTCACAAATCCAGGATGGTTTGACTTATCGGGGTTACCTGGTAGACGAACTGGCCCGCGAGGCCATGTTCCTCGAAGTTGCTTACCTGCTCCTGCACGGTGAACTGCCCAGCCACGAAGAGATGGCTGACTTTCAGACGATGCTGATCGAATCGGGTCAGCTGCCCCACCCCGTGTTGAAGGCTCTGGAATCGATTCCTCCGCACATCGACATGATGGAAGTAGTGCGCAGCGGCGTCAGTCTGCTGGCACACTTCGACCCGCAGATGGAATACGGAATCTTCATGTCGGATATTTCCAATGCACAATACCTGCTGGCCATGCTGCCGCAGCTGATCTCGTTCCGTTATCATTACGTCAACGGAAATAAGCCGGTGGTGCCTAACTTCCAGCATTCGTATGCGGGCAGCTTCTGGTACATGCTTAAAGGGGACGAGCCGACTCAGCTCGAAGAAGAAGCCTTCAATGCCCTGCTGATTTCACAGGCCGATTACGGTCTGGCTCCATCCACCTTTGCTGCCCGTGTGGTGGCATCGACGGGAAGCCCCCTGTATTCATCGATCAATGCCGCCATCGGTTCGCTGAACGGTCAGTTGCACTGCAGCTCCGGAGCCGGCGTTCTGGATGCGTTACAGGAAGCACTGCATTCAGGAAATGCAGAGGAGTGGGCCTGCCAGGAAATCACCAAGGGACGTCGGGTACTCGGATTCCAGCACTCGCCGCGTAAACCACGCGATCCCCGGGCTGCGGTTCTGAAGAATTATTGCGTGCAGGTCGCCGATGCACTGGGGCTGAATGCCATGGAAGCGACCGCGGATGCGATCGAAGATGTCATGGCGAAGGTCTCTCGCGTTCATCCCCGCGTGGAATGGCACGCGAGTCGACTGCTGCATTACCTGGGCTTCGAGCCTGAGCTGTTCACGCCGATCTTTGCGGTCTCGCGAATGGCGGGCTGGGTCGCACACATCGTCGAACAGACGGAGAACAATCACCTGTACCAGCCGCTCTCACGCTATGTGGGCATGGATCAGCGGAAATACAAACCGATGCCGTTACGCAGCTGATTCCGCTTTGTCGGGATAGGTCAGTCGCAGCAGAATGGGCATCAGGACGAGGTCACCAAAGACGCCGCCCACCATAGCGACACTCACCAGCGCCCCGAAATAAATCAGGGGGATAAAGTGTGACAGGGTGAGCACGCTGAAGCCGGCAACCAGGGCAGACGTGGCATAAATGATTGCCCGGCCGACACTGTGCTGAGTTGATCGCAGCGCTTCATCCGTAGAAGCACCGCGCGAACGTGCTCTTAAGAAGCTTGAGATAAAGTGGATGCTCGAATCGGTCGTGAGTCCCATTGAGACACTGGCGATCATGGCGGTACCGATATTCAACGTCAGTCCGGTCCAGCCCATGACACCAATCACGACAACAATCGGAAACAGGTTGGGGACCATAGAAATCAGTCCCAGTTTCAAACTGCGGAAGGCCAGTGACATGATTAACCAGATACTGGTGGCAGCGAGCAGGAAGCTGTAGAGCTGGTCCCTGAGCAGACTGTCAATCAAATAGGCGAGCAGAATAAAAATACCGGCGGCTTTACCGGGTTCGTCGTGAACAGACTTGGATTCCTGGTCGGACTCTTTCGTTTCCGAGCCGGGAAAATGTTTTTTCGCGAGGGCATCGACCTTATGAATCAGAGAGAGTTTTTCTTCGGCCGACTGTCGTTCGAGGGCCCGCAGGACAATACGCATGCGTCCCTGTTCGGGATTGTAGAGGCTGCTTTCGAAATCCGCCTGCAGGTCTTCAATCTGGTCGAGCTTGGACTGAATCGGGTCGGAGGCGAACGGTCTTGACGGCACGAAGTCGAGCGTGTCCGTTATGGAGATCACTTTAGTCAACTGTGTTTTGTCAGGAGGGTTAACCTGTTGCAGGTCTTCCGCCAGAGCCCGGACGCGGTCCAGGTATTCCTTATTCAGTTGAGACGGAGCAGGAAAGTTGACTTCCCAGGTGGAAGCACCGCCGAGCCGGGTTTCGACGAAGTCGAGCGCCTTGACGATCTCACTGGAGTCACGGAAGTTTTTACTGAAATCCGTTTCGATGGTTAAGCGACTGAAGCCGGCTGCGGCAAAAATCACGAAGATCAGCGAACCCCAGAGAATCCGTTTGGGGTAACACTCATTCATGTGCGCGACCTGTTTCAGTGTTCGGGCCAGGCCTTTATCGTCTGACTGTTTTGAAGGCTGACGCAGATATCCCAAAGACATTCCGCCGGGTAGAAGGACCGTGGAGGCGATGAGTACCATCAGAGTTCCCAGCGCCATCATGATACCGAAGCTGCGGACAGGGGCGATTTCACTGGTCAACAATGAGAGGAATCCGGCAGCCGTGGTGGCACAGGTCCAGAAGATCGCGGGTAAGAGTTCGACCATCGTCCGGCGGATCGCATCGGGACGGGGAACGTTCTCGCGTTGCAGGGCCTGAAAGTGGACGGCCACGTGTGCGACCGTCGCGATACCGATGATCGTCACGAGGGAATTCAACATGGAGCTGACCATGCTCAACTGGAGATTGCCGATGACAAGCGTGGCTTCGGTCCACCAGATCGAACAGATCACAACCAGGAGAGGAAGGGCAACCCAACGCAGTCGACGGAACAACAGCAGCAATACGACCGCCAGCAGACTGAGCGAGACTTTAAACAGTACATTGCCGTCTTCTTCCACGTAACGGAACATGTCATAGACCTGCACGGGCTCGCCGACCACATAGGCGCGGGGCTCGTGAGCATGTGCCAGTTCGCGGATTTGTTTGAATGTTTCAGCACGGGGAACGGGCGATTGATCTTCGGGAAGCAGGCGGAGGACGATGGCCGTGGTTTCGTTGTCGTCACCGATCAGCACGCCACGCGAAAGTTCGATCAGTTCATCGCGTTTCTGTCGGATCAATACTCGCAGGAGGAAGTTTAATTTGGGAGGGCTGAGTGCATTTGCCAGGTTTTGCGTGACGTCTGCATTGATGCCCGGGATCTGACTGAGTTCCTGGGAGAATTTACGGACCTCTTTCAGTTCATCGGTTTCCCGGGAACCTTCTTCGCCCAGCAGGCCGGGCACGGTATAAGCAACGAAAACGAGTTCATCGCCGCCGAAAAGCCGTTTGCTCTCGAGGTAATCGAGCAGGTGCTGGTCATCTTTGGCGTAAAGCGATTCGATCGACTGTTCGAAGTCCAGCTTTGAAGCCGGAAAGTATGCGAAGCCGGTCAGTATTAAAAAAACGACCAGCAGGACCCAGCGGAGTTTATAGAGCAGGTTCACCCCTGATTCCAGCCAGCTCTCTGGTTGACGACTCATAAGGGGAAACCACTTCCTGCTGCCCGCCTGGCAATACGATAAAAATTCGGCCCGTTGCGATGATGCAGAAAAACTTCCGCAGCTCACGCAACCCAGATACTCTTGTCGAACTATAGCTCACGGAAACTATGATTTCACCACAAAGTGTGGGTTTTTTGCATCGTGTTGTTTTTTTCCAACGGGCATACTTCAGAACCTGCAGCATCGATATTTCCTGATATCTGGATCGTTTCGAATCGCAGGCCTGTTCAGCCCCTACAGCCGTCAGAAATCACATAAACCCCTTTGCTGGTGAGCAGAGTCCCCTTGTTTCTGCCGTGTCAGATCTGCATACTTAGGGCAGTCTTCCCACTGGTTAACTGCCGTATTGTTAATACTTTGGGAGAATCGAAACACCAGATCGAAAATACGCGGATCCAGCCGGGTTGTCCCCTGAGATCTCTCTTTTCCACAGTGGAACATTGTCTGTGACCAAAACCGGATTCTTAACGACGGCCCTTGTACTGATTCTGATCCTGGCAGGCGGTCTGCGTCTGGGAATCGTAATGCGGCAGAGTGATCAACTGAGGGAAGACCGGGATGCCTATATTGCGATTGCCCGTAACCTCGCTGCGGGACATGGTTTCACATCGAGTCGTATGGAGGCGGGACAGGACCTCGAACCGACGGCCTTTCGTCCGCCCCTTTACCCCTGCCTGCTGGCCGTGGGTTACTATCTGAATGCAGGTCCCCTGATGACGGGGATCCTCCAGATCCTGCTGGGAATCGCCACCGTCTGGTTCACCTGGAAAGCCGGACAACGATTACAGTTACAATGGGCCGCTGTGCTCGCAGCGGGAATTGTGGCAACGGATCCGATTCTACTGCAATACACCTCTTACTCCATGACCGAAGTGCTGGCCACGTTCTTGTGCAGCCTGTTGCTCTACCTGCTGATCTGCAGTTTTTCCACACGTGCAGAGGAATTATCGGCGTCAACCAATAAACCCCTGCTGTTCTGGACCGGCGCCGTCTGGGGGCTGGCGATTCTCTGCAGGCCCACTTTTCTGGCGTTCCTGGGAATCTGGCTGGTGATCCGCCTGGCGGATTCGCTGAAACAGAGACTGCTCTCAAACAGAGAGGAGTTAAGGCCCTCGTCCGTCAGGCAACAGATCGCCTTTCTGGCAGCGGGAATTATTCTGGCTGTTTCTCCCTGGCTGATTCGCAATCTGGTCGTGTTTCGCGTACCAATTTTGACGACCACGCATGGCGGATACACGCTCCTGCTGGGGAATAATCCGGTCTTTTTCAACGAAGTGGTGCAGCAGCCCTGGGGAACGGTGTGGACAGGTGAGAGCCTGGATGCCTGGCAGAAAAGTCTGGAGGCGGACATCGCGCAACTGCAGCCAGCCCTCGAAACCGAACAGGAACGGGATCGCTGGATGTACCAGCGCGCTCGCCAGAACATTTCAGCCCAACCTTCGCTGTTTGCCCAGTCCTGTCTGCTGCGACTCAAGCGTTTCTGGAATATCGCCCCCCTGGCGAGTGCAGGGCAAACTCCCTCGCGCACCCTGCTCTTGGGAGTGGCGAGCTACTACTTTGTTGTCCTGCTGGGCTGTCTCTGGGGAGTGTGCCTGGTAGTCTGGAAAACAGAGCGAAACTGGTCACCACTTATCTGGCTGCTGGTGAGCTTTACCATCGTGCATCTGTTCTACTGGACCAACATGCGAATGCGAGCGCCGCTGGTGCCTGCGATCGCCCTGCTTAGTGTTTTCGGCTGGTCCCATCTGATTCATTTCTGCAAAATCGACCGACTCTGGAACCGCCCGAACACCGATCACCCTAAAGCCTGAATAATCAATCACTTACAAGCAGGCTGACTCTCATTCCCGGCCAGTGATTGTTATTGACACTCTTTCAGAAATCGACCTATAATCCGCACCCATTTATCTCGGGTCGACAGACTGAGTTACCACCTGCCGACCTCAAACCGTTACCCTCTTTACTGCTAAACCCTTGGCAGCAGAGCGTATTCCACTTCGATCCTATCCTCTCATCAGAAGATTGACCTACCCGGTTATCACTTCAGGAGTGCCCGTGTCGGGCGAGATCTATTCCGATTCTCGGTATGTTTCGCTTCGTATCTGGCGAGTGATTTTGCTGATTGCAATCCTCGGCGGTGTCACCACCGTTGCGCCTGCACAGACCAGTTTCTTCGGTGCTCCCAAAGCGTCTTATGAAGAGTCGGAATACGAACCATCGGAACAGGAATCGATCCAGATCGAGGCGGAATACTCCCAGCAGTGGGAGCAGGATTTCGTCAACGTTTCGATTTTGAAAGGGAACTGTCGCATTCAACAGGGCGACGCCGTTCTCCGCTCGCGACAGATGGTCATCTGGCATGCCAAATCTCGCAAGGCAGACCGCATCTCGGTCTATCTGGAAGGGGAAGTTCGCGTCGATCTGCCCGGAGAATCCAAAAGCGAGAACAGCCTGCTGGTCAATCTGGTCACGCAGAACGGCTTGAAAACCAAATACCGTCGTCCGACGAACGGAACGCCCGCCGAGGATGATCCCCTGCTCAAGCGGGCGACACAGCGCCGGGGTATTCCCCACGATCATCAGTTGAAGCGTGCCCAGTTCATCGTCGAGAAACCACCGATCGAAGGACCGGAACTGGCTCCCATGCCCGAACCGGAAATGAACGTCGGATTCCGTCGCATTCGCCTGTTCCCTCGTAGTGCGGTCCCCTACAACGTACAAAGTTTTCCCTCGACGCATACCGTTCCCCCAGAACAGATCTGGGTGATTACCGGCGGTGTCAACCTGCTGATCGATGGTGTGGAAGGACTGGGCATGGTCGACATGTCCGCGGATCGGATTATCATCTGGACCGACGGACGGGATACGCAGAATTTCAACTCAGAAATCCGCCAGTCCAAAGAAACGCCTTTCGAAATCTACCTCGAAGGCAATATCGAGATCCGGCAGGGAACCTATTATCTCCAGGCAAACCGTGCCTACTATGATGCCCGCGAAGAACGGGGTGTGCTGCTGGATGCAGAACTCAAAACATACATCCCGGAACTGGGAGAAGATGTCCGCGTCCGCGCCAGCCAGATCCGTCAGTTGTCGAAAGGGGCCTACCTGGCTCAGAACGCCTGGGCAACAGGCAGCCAGTTTGGAAAGCCGGGTTAC
The DNA here is from genome assembly GCF_040219335.1 of Gimesia sp. Taxonomy (NCBI): domain Bacteria; kingdom Pseudomonadati; phylum Planctomycetota; class Planctomycetia; order Planctomycetales; family Planctomycetaceae; genus Gimesia; species Gimesia sp. Next base: position 13,129 of record NZ_JAVJSQ010000014.1, read on the forward strand.
AAAATTCAATCCTCGGATGTGTTCATCGAAGATCGCTATACGACTCCCTGGCTCGGAACAGGCTCACCGCAAATCGATCCCCTCACTAATGAACCAGTACCGAATAAGCGCGCCTGGATCTCCAGTTCGAACAATACCTTCCAGGTTGGTGACGTACCGCTGTTTTATCTGCCCTACGTCTCCAGTCCGGCCGAAGACATCTATTTTCCGATCACGGGTCTGAGATTCGGAAACGACCGGATCTTCGGTTTTCAGGTTGAGACCGAATGGGATATGTATAAACTGCTCGGCCTCGAGCGTCTGCCCGGTACGAAGTGGGAAGGTCAGGTCGATTACTACTCATACCGAGGCGTCGGCATCGGTCAGTCCGGAGACTATCAGGGAGCCAATATGCTGGGCTTCGATAATGTCTTCCGCGGTGACGCCAAGATGTTCTACATCCACGACACCGGTCTCGATAACCTGGGTGCCGACCGCCGGGCTCTGGTCCCCTCCACTGAGGATCGCTATTTCATTAATATGCACCATCGTCAGGAATCGCCGTTCGGGATGACACTCACCGGCGAAGGCGGTCTGCTCTCAGACCGGAACTTCCTGAACGAATACTTCGAAGATACGTTCGACACCGGTAAAGATATTGAAACCCTGCTGCACCTCAAGCAGCAACAGGAGAACTGGTCCTGGTCGATGATTGGTCGAACCCGGTTGAACGGATTCGAAACCACCACAGACTGGCTGCCGAAAGCGGATCTGTTCCTGCTGGGCGAGCCCCTGTTCGGAAACCTGGTCAACTGGACTTCCCATTCCTCCGTCGGTTACGGAAAGCTGAAGCCCGGCTCCGCACCATACAACCCGTCTCAGGACGTCTTTACTCCCCTGCCCTTCGTCGCGGATTCAGAGGGACTGGTCGCGATGACCCGGAACCAGCTGGAAGCCCCCTTCAATCTGGGTCCCTTCATCATGACTCCTTATGTCATGGGGGAAGCGGCTTACTGGGAACAGGGTCTGCAACAACAGCAGATTGACCGTCTGTATGGCTCTGCCGGTCTGCGGAGCAGCATCATGGCAGAGCGGGTCTTCCCCACGGTATACAATCCGTTTTTCAATCTCAACGGTCTGGCTCACAAGATGGTGCTCGAAGCGGATTACTCCTTCAGCGACTCGAGTGAAAACCTGACCAACATCGCACAATACAATGAATTCGATGACAATGCCCAGGAGCGTTTCCGCGAACGTCTGGTCATTAACACCTTCGGTGGCACGCTGCCTCCCCAGTTCGATCCCCGCTTTTACGCTGTACGAACGGGAGCCGCGCGGGGTGTGACCGATCCGTACTACGAAATGGTAGACGATCAACAGGTCCTGCGGATGGCGTGGCGGCATCGTCTGCAGACCAAAACGGGGCCCCCTGATCAACAACGAATCAAAGACTGGATGAGCCTGGACCTGGAAGCATCCTACTTCCCGGACGCTACGCGTGACAACTTTGGCGAAGACTTTGGTCTGTTGGGTGGACGTTACCGCTGGTACCTGGGCGATCGAACAACGCTGGCAGCAAACGCCTATTACGACCTGTTCGATGGCGCACAACAGTTGTGGGACGTGTCATTGACCAGTCAACGAACCCGCCGCATGACGGTTAACGTGGCATTACAACAGATCAAAGGGGGCGGCGGCCTGGACAGCCAGATCCTCTCTGCCACGCTGAACTACATCATGAGCGAAAAATGGAGCGCGGGTGTCAGTACCGCATACGACCTGGGTGAAAACCTGAACCGCGGACAGACCTTCATGCTCACCAGAACCGGGGCGGACTTCGTCATGAGCCTCGGAATGAACTACGACCAGAGTACGGGTAATGCCGGAATCGGCTTAACCATTATGCCGCGTTTTGGAAACTTTGGAGCCGGGCCAGGGGCTTTCAATTCACTCTTTGGCAATCCGCCTCAATAACAGGAATTTCGACAGTGTTACAATCACCGGAAACGCAGTCACGAAATATTCGCATCCACTCTGCTGGAAATTCAGACACCGAAAAAATCCGTCCCGAATGGCGGCAGCGCCTGGTTGATGTCGAGCGGGGCATCACGTTCGGCGTGCGTCTGGACAGTTCGTTCTTCATCCACTTCTTTACAGGCAGTGCCGTACTTACCACAGGCATGCTGCTGGGCCTGTCAGCCACACACTGGGCGATCGTCATTCTGGCTATGACCACCGTGCTCTGTGCGCAGATGTTTAACCAGGTCTTGAAGTCCATCTGGAAACTGCTGGGAAGTCATCTGCCAGCGGAATCACAGAATACGTTCAAAGTCGGAACGGCAGCGGTAGGCGTGAGTATTATTGGTTCGATCATCACCATCGGGATCATTTTCTGCTCAGCAATTTACCGCTTACTGTTTTAGCAGACAGTAGCGATGAGAACCCTATTTTTATCAGAGTCTTGCGTCTTCTCCGGTCGTATCGGATAATCATTAAATCACTTATCCATTCGAAACTGATATCACTGGTGGCGCTGCTGATGAAACAACAACGACCTTCTATCATCGTATTCCTGCTCTGTGGAATTACCCTGCTCAGTACCGACGTCGCTTCGGCTGCTGATGTCATTAAACCGGATCCTCGACTGCCGGAATCGACTCCCTGGGATCTGACAGCACTCAGCCAGACACCCGAATTTGAATGGATCGACCAGACCGGCCCGGTTCACGAACTCCTGTATCAGGGGCTGGAATACAAAGGGAAGCCGACGCAGGTCTTCGCTTATTATGCTTCTCCCCGCACGCTGGGTCTCTCTGAAGACAAGCAGGCCACTTACCCGGGCGTCGTATTAATTCACGGCGGTGGTGGGACGGCATTTCATGAATGGGCCGAACTGTGGGCGAAGCAGGGCTATGCAGCGATCTCCATGGACCTGGCAGGCAGCCGACCGCTGGAAGGAAAGAATCCACACAAACGCGAGCATCGCGCGCGTCTGTCAGCAGGCGGTCCGAACCAGTCTCATGCGGAAAAATTCAACGCGATCAAAGACGACAAGTCGGAACACTGGTGCTACCATGCCCCCGCCAACGCAATCCTGGCTCACTCGCTGATTCGCTCCTTCCCTGAAGTCGATAAAGATAAAACCGCCGTCACCGGCATCTCCTGGGGTGGCTATCTGACCTGCATCGTGTCTGGTCTGGACAATCGATTTAAAGCAGCTGCTCCCGTTTATGGTTGTGGCTTCCTCAACAACCATTCCGTGTTTGAGCGGTCGATCAACCAACTCCCCGACGAAGATGCCAAACGCTGGATGCAACTCTATGACCCGGGGCACTATCTGCGGGCAGTCCAGATGCCGATCTTTTTCCTGAATGGAACCAACGACTTTCATTATTGGCTCGAAGCCTATCAGCGCAGCTACGAAGCGGTCCCCGCATCCACTCCGAAGAATATTCGCATCGAAGTCAAAATGCGGCACAGCCATCCAGCGGGCTGGGAACCCAAAGAGATCGCCCGCTTCTTTGATGAAAAGCTGAAGCAGGCAGCACCGCTGGCCGTCGTTCAGAAACCGGTCATCCAGGGAGAACAGATCACTGCTGAACTCGCACAGCCGGTCAAACTGAAATCCGCCGTCCTGCAATATACGACGGACGAAGGTCCCAACCTCGAACGCAAATGGCAAGCGGTACCTCTGACGATTGAAGGCACAAAGATCACCGGACCAGCGCCCCCGAAAAACGCCGTCATCTGGTTTATCAATGTGACCGATGAACAGGACGCTATGACCTCCAGCCCGCTCTCTTCAAAACTGGTAAAGTAACGATCAGGCAGCGGAGTTCGGAACCTTGGGGGCGATCTTCTGGGTTGTATCCCCTTTCTTCTGCTTCAGATCGAACAGGCCAAAGATCTCGGCTGCGGTGAGGCTGCGTGATTCGCAGGTCGTATCGCCATCGCCCAGAATCGAGCGGAACAGTTCCCGCTTCTGTTCGAGCACCATGTCGATCCGCTCTTCAATCGTGTTATTACAGACAAACTTGGTGACAATGACCTGCGTTTTCTGCCCGATGCGATGCGCGCGGTTAATCGCCTGGTCCTCGATCGCTGGATTCCACCAGCGGTCAAACAGGAAGACGTAACCGGCGAACTGTAGATTCAATCCGACAGCCCCGGTGCCATAACTCATCAGCAGCAGATGCGAATTGGGATCGTGCTTGAACTGATCCAGAATCGGTTCGCGCTGTTTCGTGGGAATTCCCCCGTGATAAACCAGGGTCCCGAAACGTTCCAGCCGCTGCGCCATGAAGTCCAAAGGCTTGGTCCACTGGCTGAATAGAATCGCTTTTCCCCCCGAGGCAGCGATTTCTTCCATGTCGGCTTCGAGGCGGTCGAGTTTCGCGCTGTCGCCGGTTACCGGATCAAAATTGGTGATCTGCTTCAAACGCAGTACGAGCTCAAACACATGCTGCACCGTGATCGAGTCACCCATCTCATTCAACTGAATCACACCGTCTTTCTCTGCCGTTTCATAAGCAATCCTTTGCGCCGGATTCAGATCGAGATAAGCGGGGCGGTCCAGGCGGGGCGGCAGGTCGGTCATCACCAGGTCCTTAGTCCGCCGGAGAATGAACTCTTTCGAAAGCGTCTGCAGCTGACGCAGATCGGGCGTGCCCCGGGGCGGAATGATCTCCATCCACTCAAAGAGTGACGACATTTCCTCGTGACGATTCTCGATCGGCGTTCCCGTCAACGCCCAGCTCCGCTTGCGGGGAATGGACCGTGCGACGTCTGCCGTCCGTGAATCACGGTTCTTGATTCGCTGTGCTTCGTCGAGCACCACCAGGTCGAAGCGGGGTAGATTCTCTTCGCCCATCGCTTCAAAGTCGCGTGCCATCGACTCATAGTTAGCGATCAGGATGGGTGTATTGGGCATCTCCCAGATCATGCGACGTCGGTTCGTATCTCCCTGTACCACGGTGACAGGCAGCTCTTCGGCCCAGAATTTGAACTCGCGTTGCCAGTTGGGAATCAACGGTTTGGGACAGACCAGCAGGATCCGACGCACCTGTCCGCTCCGCAGCAGCAGACGCACGCCGGTAATCGTCTGCATGGTTTTTCCCAGTCCCATTTCATCGGCGAGCAACGCAGACTTTTTAGAGAACAACCAGGCAATCCCCTCATACTGATAGGGGAATGGTTCGAAAGGCATGATCAGTTCCTGCCCGGCCAGCCAGGTTTCCAGCGGCGGCTGCAACAGGTAGAACAGACGGTCTTCGAGTGAAAGCGCGTTGGCCGGCGGTTTGAGCCGGGTCGACTTTTTGCGCGGGGTGACTTCGGATCCTTCGACTTCCGGGCCTTTCATCTTGCTCAGTTCGGGCTTGTCTTCTTTCTCCTCTTTGGGCGGAATGAACTCCAGGCCGTCGGGAAAGGTCATGCCGAACGTTCTGACGCGTGGCCTGGTCGGCTTCCACTTGGGCTGCAGGCCGGCGCGTTCAATCAATTCGATTTCAGAGGCATCGAGATTGAATTTCCGGGTCAGGGCACCATTCATACCGGACGCAAATATGGACGTACTGACTGTCAGCGGGACAGTGTCACTGCTGATCTGTCGTAACAGTTCCTCGCGATCCGTGTCAGATATGGATTGTGTCTCGGGGGCTGTAGAAGGGGGCAGAAAATGCGGTCCCCCCGTGTGAGGTGCCTTGTGTTGTGCCTGTTGTTGCTGGAATGATGGCTCGGTAAAATCCACGTCTCTGCCTGATCTGGAAGTAGTGCCTGATAAATTAATTCAACGCTGCCTCAGAAAGCGGTCTAACGGGAGGAACCCATCTTTACCGCTTCTGTTAAGGCTTCACGCACACGTTCAAACGGCTCCCCAAGGTCAGCATCGCCGGGGATATGCTGACTCGTTTTTTCAATCGCAGACTTTCCAATCTGATGGGCAGCATCAAACCGCAGCCGGTTTCGCCCGACCTGTTCTGTAAGGTAGGCGTCACTCTCTTCGATCAGCTGTTCCACATCAGTCAGGATGGCGACCGGAATCGAAGTATGGTTCTGCAGTTCCAGCGCCTGTTCCTGCTCTACGAGGATCAGGCTCGGCTTGACGTTCATCTTCTCAACCAGCGTCTGCCCAATCACTTCCCCCAGCAGGAACGGAACCAGTGTCGGTCCATACAATACCTCTTGCGTCCGGTTCGGTTTGACGGGAGTCGTACATTGAAATTCCAGGGGGCGACCAAAATGATTCGTCACCAGCAGACCTCCGATCAGCGCCCCGTCCGGGCATTCAATCGTGGTCAGGAATCCCAGTTTCAACTCTTTGCTGTTACCGTCCGCGGCCATAAAGTTCTCTTCTCCGGATGTCAGTTCTTGTGTTGTCGACAATGATCAGGTGATCCTGATTCTCATCTGAACCGTACTTCTCTCGTCAATCAGGAAAACCTACTGTATCGATATCATCGTCCTCACCATTTCACGACTTGAGAGGTTGTTGGAATGGTCGTATTAGATAGTTTCACTTCAATAACCCTTGAAATAACAACTGGTTCCAGATTCTCTCGTCAGACGCCCAGAGCACAGTTTTTTCCGGTAGAGATTGCTCATTAGGTTGGAAAATTACTCAAGTTGCGGCAGAATAAGGGATACCTGCAAGAAATCTCCCCATGCCCCTGCTCCAACCAGACAAGCAAGTTTATGAATCCATCTGACAGCCAGCCGGAAAACCTGAATCGAGACGCTTTGGAAGCCCGCCAACTTGAGCGACTGCAACACCTTCTGAAAGAGGTGTCGGCCTCGAATCCGTTCTGGCAGCAGAAGTGGAACGCCGCGGGTGTCGACGTCAACTCGATCCAGAGCCTCGCGGACCTGCAGAAATTGCCGATCACGACCAAAGCCGAGCTGGTTGAAGATCATCTCTCAAACGCCCCGTATGGCACCAACTTGACCTACCCGCTTGAAACTTACACGCGCATGCATCAGACCTCGGGAACAACCGGTTCCCCCATGCGCTGGCTGGACACCAAAACCAGCTGGGACTGGTTTGGGGAATGCTGGGCACAGATTTATCGCATGGTGGGTCTCTATCCGGAAGACCGCCTGTTCTTCCCCTTCTCATTCGGACCGTTCGTCGGATTCTGGGCAGCCTTCGAGGGGGCCACCCGTCGCGGCAACTTCTGTCTGGCCGGTGGTGGCATGGGCAGCGAAGCTCGTCTGAAAATGATCCTCGACAACAAAATTACTGCCGTCTGCTGTACCCCGACGTACGCCCTGCGACTGGCCGAAGTCGCGGAGGCAGAAAACATCGACCTGGCAGGCAGCCGCGTGCGGGCACTCGTGGTTGCCGGAGAACCAGGGGGCAACATCGAAGCGACCAAACAGCGGATCGGCCAGGGCTGGGGCGCCCGCGTATTCGATCACTGGGGCATGACCGAAATCGGCGCCCTTGGAATTGAGCCCCTCGAAAACCCAGGCGGTCTCAACATTCTCGAAACCGAATGTATTCCCGAAATCGTTGATCCGGAAACACTGCAACCAGTCGAACGCGGAGCCCAGGGCGAGCTGTTGATTACCAACCTGGGCCGCGTCGGATCTCCACTGATTCGCTATCGTACCGGTGACCTGGTCTGCGAAGACACAACCCCCTGCCCCTCGGGTCGCAGCCTGCTGCGTCTGAAAGGGGGCATCCTGGGTCGAGCCGACGACATGGTGATCATTCGCGGTAATAACGTCTTCCCCTCAAGCCTGGAAGCGATCCTGCGTACGTTCGAGCAGGTAGCCGAATACCGGATCGAGGTCCGCACCATTCGCGCCATGCAACACATGAAAATCGAACTGGAACCGGTGGAGTCCCTCTCGACCACGGACCAGCAGAAACAGATTATCAATGAAGTCAGCCATGCGATCAAAGATCGGTTGAACTTCAACGCCGAGGTCACCACGGTTGCCCCTGGTGCCCTGCCCCGCTTTGAACTGAAAGGAAAGCGGTTCTTCAAAATCGACTGAGGCAGTTCGCTGAAACAGGAATCAGCGCACTCCTCTCTATTCGTCGCTCATCACAATCAGGAACCTGAATATGACTACCTACCTGAGATACCTGCTGCTTATCCTCTGTTTCCCGCTGAGTATGCTCATCGGTCCGAGTGCCGTCTCCGCAGCAGAGAAAGCATCCCAGCGTCCGAACATTCTGTTCCTGTTCAGCGATGACCAGCGTGCGGACGCCCTCGGCGCCTATCAGAACCCTCACATTCAGACTCCGAATCTGGACCAGCTGGCACGCGCCGGCTTCAGTTTTCGGAATACGTACTGCATGGGGTCGATTCATGGCGCAGTCTGTCAGCCGAGCCGAGCCATGCTCAACAGCGGACGCTCCCTCTACCATGTGCCCATGGATCTTAGAGGGGTGATGACGATGCCCCAGTTACTGAAAGAATCCGGTTACACCACCTTCGGTACCGGAAAGTGGCACAACCACCGCGAATCGTTTCAGAAGAGTTTCACATTGGGAACAGCGGCCTTCATGGGAGGCATGTCGAATCACCTCAAAGTCCCCGTGGTTGATTTGAAGGATGACAAATTTGAGAACAAACGCATGGGGGAGAAATTTTCCAGCGAACTGTTTGTCGATGCGACCGTCGACTTTCTGAAAACGCAGCCCGCGGACAAACCGTTCTACGCGTATATCGCCTTCACTGCACCACACGATCCGCGGATGCCTCCCGCATCCGCGATGGATACATACAAGGACAAACAGCCGCCACTTCCCAAAAACTTCATGCCCCAGCACCCATTCAACAATGGCTGGATGACTGGCCGCGATGAAGCACTGGCAGGCTGGCCGCGTCAACCGGAAGTCGTTCGCGAGCAGTTGACCGAATACTACGCGATGATCACGCACATGGATTCGCAGATCGGTCGCATCCTGAAAATCCTCAAAGCACAGGGGCTCGACAAAAATACGATCGTAATCTTCTCATCAGACCACGGTCTGGCAGTGGGCAGTCATGGGCTTTTGGGAAAACAGAATCTGTATGAACACAGCATGAAGTCTCCCCTGATTTTTAAAGGACCCGGAATTCCGCAGAATGAATCGAGCGAGGCCCTTGTCTATCTGTATGACATCTTCCCCACAGTCTGTGATCTGACGCAGACCAGTGTTCCCGCAGGAGTGGAAGGTTTAGACCTGGCTCCCATCTGGCGAGGCAATCAGAAAGGTATACGTGATTCACTGTTTACGACTTACGAAGATCTGATGCGGGCGGTCCGTGATGACCGCTGGAAGCTGATCCGCTATCCACAGATCAATAAAACACAGCTGTTCGATCTCAAAACCGATCCTGCTGAGTTGAAGGATCTCTCTGAACATCCGGAGCAACAGGCACGCATCGAACAGATGCTGACAACATTGAAAGAGTGGCAGCAGAAAACGGACGACAAGCAGCCCCTCACATCCGAACATCCCAAGTCAGAAAAAATCGATCTGACGGGCCGCAAGCGAAAACCGGACGCACATCAACCTGACTGGATCGTGAAAAAATACTTCGATTCGGAATGAAATCGCGTTTCCGGGCATGTTATAATCACAGTTCTCACCCAGACTGTGATCCCCATACAAACTGAATGAACCAGAATTCATTCCCACTAATTTACACATACCGAGGTATTCAGAATGAAAGCTTTACTGGCGACTGCCTTACTCTCCCTGTTTATTGCCGCCCCCACCTATGCGGGCAACTGGCCCGGCTGGCGTGGTCCGAATTCGAATGGCGTCGCTGAAGGCAGCGGTTATCCTGTTGAATGGGACAGCTCCAAAAATATTCTCTGGGAAGTCAAATTCCCCGGCCCCAGTGGATCTACCCCCGTGATCTGGGGCGATGATCTGTTTCTGACCACCAACTCAGAAGGTAAGAACCGGATGATCTGTCTCGACAAGAACACCGGGAAAGAAAAGTGGCACACCGACTTCGGAACCGAACGCGCCGGCAAGCACAAAAAAGGGAGCGGCAGCAGCCCCTCGCCTGCAGTCGATGACCAGTTCATCTTCGGTTACTTCAAAAGCGGAGATCTGGCCTGCCTGACCAAAGAAGGAAAAATCGTCTGGCAGAAAAACCTGCAGAAAGAATATGGCGAAGACACCCTCTGGTGGGACCTGGGAACCTCGCCCGTCTTGACCGACAACCTGGTTGTGATCGCCTGCATCCAGAGCGACAATTCCTACATCGCTGCTTTCGATAAAGCGACCGGGAAAGAAGTCTGGAAACAGGGCCGCAACCTGGATGCCCCGAAAGAAGCCAACCAGAGTTACACGACTCCGGTAGTCGCCAGACAGAATGGCAAAGAAATCATCTACGTACTGGGAGCCGACCATGTCACCGCCCACGATGCACAGAACGGTAAAGAAATCTGGCGCGTGGGGGGACTGAACCCCACACAGCATGAATACTTCCGCTCGATCTCTTCACCCGTCATCAGCGATGGCTACCTGATCGCTCCCTACGCCCGTGGTGGTTCACTCACAGGAATCAAACTCGGCGGCCAGGGAGATGTCACGAAATCCAATGTTGTCTGGACCAAAGAAGGGGAAGGCAAAGGTGCCTTCTCGGATGTCCCGACCCCGGCTGCCATCAACGGTCGATTCTACGTCTGTTCGGACAAAGGTGAAGTCCTCTGCTTCGACATCAAAACAGGAAAACAGATCTGGGAAGGTCGTCTGCCCCGCAGCCGTCATAAATTCAGTGCCTCGCCAATTCTGGCTGACGGACATATTTATGTGACCCGCGAAGACGGAACCACCCTGGTTGTGGAACAGGGAGACGAATTCAAGCTCGTTTCCGAAAACCCGCTGGAAGGCTTCGCCCTGGCCACGCCGGTCTTCTCGGATGGTAAGATCTATCTGAAGATGACCGATAAACTGTATTGCCTCGGCAAGAAGTAAAACACCTACGATCAGACTTACTGAGGGACAGGTCACTCACCTGTCCCTCTTTTTTCGACTCAACTTCTGACTAAATGAAGCTAAGAAAATCATGACTGATCAACCTCAAATTAACCGACGCACGTTTCTGGGTGAAACCATGGCGGCAACAGCGCTGTCTGGACTGCGTGTGAACTCTGAACTCCAGGGAGCGGGGACTCAAAAGAAGTATCAGTTGTTCTGGGGTGATTTACACAATCACAACGCCGTCGGCTACGCGAAAGGATCACTGGAACGTTCCATTGACCTGGCACAGGAACACCTCGATTTCTTCGCTTTCACCGGACACGCTTCCTGGCACGATATGCCGAAGATGCCGGGCAACCGACACATGAAATGGGTCAATGGATTCGAAGTCCACTCCAAACACTGGCCCAAGACCCGGCAACTGATTCAGGATGCGAACTCCGACGACTTCGTGGCGTTTCTGGGCTACGAATGGCACTCCAGTCAGTTCGGTGACTACTGTATGATCTTCCCCGAGGACCAGCCTGAACTGTTCCTGCCGAACCATGTCGAGAAACTACTCGACTTCGCGGAGGGTAATCAGGCACTGGCGATTCCACATCACGTGGGTTACAAGCAGGGCTGGCGCGGTGCGAACTTCAAGCATTTCCGTCCGGGAGCTTCTCCCGTGGTCGAAGTCTTTTCCGAACATGGTTGCACCGAAACCGACCGCAGCCCTTTCCCAATGATCCGCCACAGCAACGGGGGGCGTTCCGCATCGAACATGATTGTCCCCCAGTTGCAGAAAGGAATGCGTTTTGGCTTTGTCGCTTCGTCCGATGATCACCTGGGCTATCCCGGTGCATACGGCGAAGGGGTACTGGGTGTCTGGGCAGAAGATCTCTCTTCGCGTTCGCTGATGGAAGCGATTCGCGCCCGCCGTACATATGCCGCCACGGGAGATCGGATTGCCCTCGAAGTTTCACTGAATGGTCACCCGATGGGCAGTGATGTGCCTGCAACTACCGATCGTCAGATTGACGTTCGCGTGCAGGGAGAAGACGCGATCTCCATGGTCGAGTTGATTCGCAACGGCAAAGTCATTGAACGCCATTTTCCCGAAGATCACCTGGACGACAAACCGATTCTGCCCGGCAAAGTAAAATGCCGCCTGCAATACGGTTGGGGGCCCTGGGCGGATCTGGCGATGGGCCGCACCTGCTTCTGGGATATGACCATCATACTGGACGGCGGTCGTTTCACCCGCGCGATCCCCTGCTTCCAGTCGGCGCCCTTTAATGAAAAGTTGCGTGATAAACTCAAAGTCGTTTCGAATCAGGAACTCCACCTCGATTCCAACACCACACGCGTCAACTGCTACGCCGAGGATCCCACCAAAGCTGTTGTCACCGAGATCGAAGGCACACCTGACACAGTGCTCACTCTACAGATTCGCAAACCTTACGAGAAAACCATCAGTGCCAAACTGCAGGATCTGATCGACGACAACGTCGTGGAATTCACGGGCGTCTTTACCAGCGAAAGCTATGTAGTGCATCGCCTCGTAGGTCAGAGCGAATACTCAGCTCAGATTTGTTGGCAGGATCATCAGTCCGATGCGAATTCGACCGACTGGTATTACGTACGCGTGACACAAAACAACGGTCAACTCGCCTGGTCCAGCCCGATCTGGGTCGGTTAATCTCAAAGTCCACACTCCAAGACTCGCTCACCTGAACTCACCCTATGATGGAACTGGTATGAATACTGTACTTCGTCTGACCTCTCTCTTGAGTCTTTTAATCGTGGCGTTGTCGGCACTCGCCCAGGCTGATGAACCTGCCAACCCGACCCCGGAATCTCAGCGCTCCGCGGAAGCAGAACCGCAGGATCCGGTACGGCTGATCCTGCCTCCCATCATTTACGCGACCCCCGGAATTGAGACCAGTGTCTACTTCGACAATGTATCGCTGACGATTAACCCGGCGAACTATGTATTCGACGTGCACTGTAACCGGGGACACCTGCAGCAGGAACGCTGGACTTACACTCCCGACGAAAAAGAGATCGGCGATTATAAGTTCAAACTGAACGTGCTGGATCAGAACAACAAGATCATCGCGTCCCAGGAATCACGCCTGAGGGTCGTCCCCACAACAGTCGGTAAAGAAAAGCCGACCAGTCTCCTGATGATCGGCGACAGTCTCACGCACAATTCGGTTTATCCCCGTCACGTATTTGAACTGAGCGAAAAATTCCAGGGCCCTGAACTGAAACTGATCGGTTCTCACAATCCGAGTAACGAAGCAAATGTGCGACACGAAGGTTACGGCGGCTGGACTGCGGTCCGTTTCGCGACCCACTTCAAGGAAAATGCCCGCCAGGGAAATTACCGCGAACGAGGCAGCCCATTCCTGTATGCCGATGAAAGTGGGAAGCCGCAACTCGATTTTCCCCGTTACTGCAAAGAGTTCAATGACGGCAACGCGCCTGATCTGGTCACAATTTTCCTCGGCCCCAACGATGTCTATTCAGCTACGGATGAGAGCATCGAAGAACGCACGGATACGATGGTCAAGCACCTGGATATTCTGGTCAAGATGATTCACGATTTTAATCCACAGACCAAAATCGGTTTCATGCTCCCCGTCCCGCCGGCCGCCAGCCAGGACGCGTTCGGCACCACCAATGGTCGCCAGCAGACACGCTGGCAGTACAAGCGTAATCAGCACTATGTCGCGGAACGGATGCTGAAACATTATGGCGGCAAAAAAACGGAACAGATCTACCTGGTACCAACACACCTGAACCTTGACTGCGTACACAACTATCCCGCGAAGCGAGTTCCCTGGAACTCACACACCACAGAGGAAACACTGCGCCAGAACAACGCTGTCCACCCAGCCAGCAATGGTTACCTGCAGATCGGGGACAGCGTGTTCAGCTGGATTAAAGAAGTTTCCCGGTAAATCGGAATCCGGTCAGACAGTATCTGTTCGTCGATTACTGCTGATCCAGTGCCGGAAATGGAAACATCTTTGACGGAGTACGGCCCGTTTTCATAATGGATTTGATGCGGGCCACGACTTCCGGATGCTGATCAGCCACGTCGTGCTGTTCGCCCGGATCATCTTTGAGGTTGTAAAGTTCGATCTTCATCTGCGGATTTTTCTTTCGCAACAGATTCTGACGCACGCCTTTCCAGTCCCCCATGTGAACCGCCTGTTGTCCCGTGTAAGCCGGGAACTCCCAGTAGAGATACTCATGCTGCTTCTGTTCCTGCGGTTTGCCCAGCAGGGTAGGTACGAAGCTGATGCCATCAATGTCAGCTGGTGCTTTGGTTCCCGTCAGCTGTGCGATGGTAGGCATGACATCCCAGAACGCGGAAAGATGATCGGTCACATCCCCCTCGGGAATGTGTCCCGGCCAGCGAACCACCAGCGGCACACGGATCCCCCCTTCATACAGACTGCCCTTGAACCCGCGCCAGGGGCCAGCCGATTCAAAGAAGACCGAATCAGATCCGCCCAGGCGATCGTATGTCGGACCATTGTCAGAAGTGAAAAAGACCACGGTATTGTCATCCAGATTTAATTCTTTGAGCAGGTTCATGATCTGGCCAACGCCTTTGTCCATGTGTGTAATCATGGCTGCATAGCCAGCGCGGGGATCGGAGCGTTTAATGTAGCCGCGATGCTTATAATCCTCTTCCGGAATTTTACCCCGGTATTCTGCGACCGATTCCTCCGGTGCCTGGATCGCCAGGTGCGGAACCGCGAACGGCAGATACAGGAAGAAGGGACGATCTTTGTTTTCACGAATGAATTCCATTCCGACTTCGACAAATTTGTCCTGTGAATACGTTTCGCCATTCAAAGTCCGATCGTTGCCCGGCAGCGTTTCTTTGGTGTGATTCCGCCAGAGGAAACGGGGATAGTGATTGTGGGCATGCACCTGGCAGTTGAAACCATAAAACAGATCGAATCCCTGCTTGTTGGGATCTCCTGAGGTCCCGAAGTGTCCCAGCCCCCATTTACCCATTGCACCGGTGGCATATTGTTTCTGTTTGAGCATCTCTGCGATGGTGACTTCGGCATCGGGAATCGGATGCTGCCCCGGATACTCCCAGCCCTCTTTCTCTTTCATGTCCTGCACATAGTCAGGTTTGCCGTTATTCCGCACATAGGCATGACCCGGATGTTTGCCGGTCATCAGATTGCAACGGGAAGGGGCACAAACCGCGTTACCCGAATAGAACTGGGTGAAACGGATACCGTCTGTGGCAAGCTTGTCGATATTCGGCGTCTTGATAAATTTCTGGCCGTAACAACCCAGTTCTTTGTAGCCCAGGTCATCAGCGATAATGAAGACGATGTTGGGGGGCTGTTTTTCGGCTGCACCTGCACTGGAAACAGCGCTGGTCAGACAACCAAGAATAAACAGAGAGAATAAGACCACGGGGGCTGAACGGCGCATAATAAGCTCCTGAAGAATCAGACAGATGTAGGATCGTTGATTCATCCATCTTATACGCATCTCAGACCATGGTGCAACAATGGCCTGCTTCGAATTCCCGGGTCAGAGCCGTTCTCAGCTCCAGTGATAATCCTGCTGTTTGCGAAATCCGTTGAGCACCAGGGAACCGTCAGGATAGACATCCAGGGTACTGTACCCGTTATTTGTCAGTCCCGAACCTTCCACCATTGCCACCATTGTGCAGTAATGGATACCGCCGATTTCTGCATATTTATTCCGGTGACTGTGCCCCTGAAAGACCGCGGCGACATTGCCCGCTGATTCCAGGATTTTACGGACTTCCGAAGAATTCTTGACGGCGTGGGCATCCGTATCTTTCAGATCGAGCGGCTGATGCACAAAGACGATGGTCGGCAGCTTTGTCTGCTGCAGATCATCCTTGAGCCACTTCAGTTCAGACGCAGGCATATTGGCGTCTGTCCATTTAAAATTGTGACGCCCGTAAGGTGTGCCATCGCTTTTGAAACAGGAATCGAGCACAACGAAGTGATAGCCGCCCCGATCAAAGGAGAAGTAGGACTCCTTCTGGCCCACCCCCTGCAGGAACTCTGCTTTGGTCAGCTGGTCTACACAATGGTTGCCGAGTACAAAATGTCGCGGGTAGGGAATGGCATCGATGGCTGAAACAATGGTCTGCAGATGTTGCTTCTCCTGCTCCAGCGACTTGCCGGAATCGATCAGATCGCCATGGAAGACGACGAAGTCAGGCTCGTCTTTCTTAAACTGAGTGACTGCTTCGTCCAGTTTCTTCAAAGTTTCCCGATAGTGACGCGAGCCTCCCGGTGGCTTATCTGCGTAGTGCAGGTCCGTAACCAGCCCCACGCGGACGGCCCCACGCTGTTTCTGATCAGCGGCAGCCGCCAGTTGCCCCAACGGCGCTGCAGTCAGCCCGCCCAGAACCAGGGCTCCCCGCTGGAGAAAAGCACGTCTGCCTAATGAAATTCGGGAATCAGGATTGATTGGGGACATGGAATCACCTCTTCTGCCGGTTTTATATTTATTGACGTAAAGTCTTATTGTTGCATATATTTATGAAGATTCAATGACGCAGAAGTGAATTTATCTGCTGAGAATCGGCTGAAAAATCTCAAAGAATCCTCATTGACATATCGTAACATCACGATATTATATACATGAGGTAAGATTATGAAACTGAAAGAAACTCCCAATTATGACGGCCCCGCACTGGAACAGGCAGCAGAATGCCTGAAGGTTTTGGCGCATCCGGCTCGGATCCGTATCGTGCAACTGCTTCTGCGCGGACGGTACACCGTAGGTGAGTTGGCTGAAGACTGTGGAATTCCCAGCAACGTTGCTTCAGAGCATCTGCGTCTGATGCAGCGCTGTGGTTTCTTTGTGAGTGAACGGGAAGGCCGGAGCGTCTACTACAGTGTGGCCGAGCCTCATTTAAACAAGATCATGGATTGCATCGAAGGACGTTTTTTCCAGTCCTGAGCATTTTTTTACAACAACATATCGTAAATTCACGACATTACGAGGTATCAATCATGGCAGAAGTCAAAACCATCACACCGGAAGCATTGGCCCGGCTGCACAGTCAACAGGATGTCGCAGTCATTGACGTACGGACTCCTGCGGAATTCCGGGAAGTCCACGCCACAATCGCCCGCAACATTCCCCTGGACAAGATCGGTACAGACCATATTGAAGAGCTGACAAATGGCAGCACTGACGAGCCGGTCTACATTATCTGTCAGAGCGGAAACCGTTCGTCCCGCGCCTGCCAGAAACTGATCGAAGCAGGCTGTCCGAACGTGGTCAGCGTCGAAGGGGGCACCAAAGCCTGGGAAGCACAGGGGTTGCCCGTCGAACGTGGTAAAAAAACGATTTCCCTGGAACGTCAGGTTCGGATTGCAGCTGGTTTCCTGGTCTTTACCGGTGCCATGCTGGGCATGTTCGTTAATCCCTGGTTCAGTGGGATCTCGGCGTTCGTCGGGGCAGGATTAATGTTTGCCGGTATTACTGATACCTGTGGGATGGCAATGGTACTCGCCAAAATGCCCTGGAATCAGGTTGCCGGCTGTGAACAGCAACAGTGTCAAAAAACAGCTTAAAAGCGGAGGGTCCTGCAATGTTCTTTCAACGTCACTATCTGGATTGTCTGTCGCTGGCATCTTACATGATTGCCGATGAAGAAACGGGCGACGCGGTTGTCGTCGACCCCCAACGTGATATTGAGATTTACCTCGAAGATGCGAAAGAGCACGGCCTGCAAATCAAACACGTGATCCTGACTCACTTCCACGCCGATTTTATTGCCGGTCACATTGAACTGCAGAAAGCCGTAGGTGCTCAGATCTATCTGGGCAGCAGGGGCGCAGCAGAATTCTCTCACCAGTCCCTCGCGGAAGGTGATGAAGTGCTGCTGGGTTCTGTGAGAATCACAACCATGGAAACCCCGGGACACACGCCGGAAGGCATCTCGCTGGTCGTTTATGACCTGAAAGAGAATCCGGATCAGCCCCAAATGATTCTGACAGGAGACACCCTCTTCCTGGGAGACGTTGGTCGCCCCGACCTGCTGGCTTCCCTGGGTGCCACCGCCGAAGAATTGGGAGGCATGTTGTATGACTCTCTCCATGAGAAGATCCTGAAGCTGCCGGATGAAACTCTGGTCTATCCAGCGCATGGGGCAGGCTCCATGTGTGGAAAACAGCTCAGCAGTGAAGCGGTCACCACACTCGGAGAGCAGCGGCGCTATAATTACGCTCTGCAGCCGATGAGCAAAGCCGCCTTCATTGATATGGTCACCACCGATCTTCCGGAAGCACCACAGTACTTTGTGCATGATGCAATTCTGAATCGCAAGGAACGTCAGACCCTGGATGAAAGCATCAAAGCCGCCTGGCATGCCTACTCGCTCGCTGAAGTACAGCAGATGCTCAACAGCGGAACACAGGTGATCGACGTCCGCGATGCCGCCGAATTCGCAGCAGGTCATCTGAAAGGGAGTATCAATATCGGTCTGGAAGGTCGCTACGCCACATGGGCAGGTACGATGCTGGATAAGCAGGCCCCTATCGTGGTGATTGCGAGTGAAGAAGATCAGATCGAAGAAGCAATCATTCGCCTGGGACGGATTGGTTTTGACCACGTAAAAGGATTCCTGAAAGATGGCCTCAACAGCCTTCAGGACCACCCCGAACTGGTCTCTCAAACCAGGCGGATTTCTGCCCAGGCCATGCAGGAACTGAACGAGCAGGTCACCATTATCGATATTCGTACGCCCGCTGAATGGAATACAGGGCATATTGAGAACAGCATCAACATCCCCTTAAATCACCTGGCAGAGCATCTGTCTGAGATCCCCCGGGACCAGACGGTGATCGTCCACTGCCAGGGAGGCTACCGTTCATCCATTGCCGCCAGCCTGCTGGAAAAACAGGGATTTGACAACATCATCGACCTGGTGGGAGGCTTCAGAGCCTGGCAGACGATCGCTGCCTGAGAAGCCGAAGCAAGATCTGATTTTGCGGAAGGCGAAAATATCGCCGCAGGTACAATAGAAAAACCTTTGCCCGATCCATTAAAATGGGGCAAAGGTTTTTTATTTATCCCTGACAGGTTTGACCATGGTACTCCTGCCCGCATCCCGACGGAAACGACATTTCAATGCGGCCGAAGGCTATCTGATGCTGGAAATGCCCGTGCAGGCACTGCGTGAGCTGTCCCACATTACCGGTCAAGACCGTGACTCGGAAAAGTACTGCCGTTTTCTGGGTCAGTCACTGCAACTGGCCGAGCGGTTCGCCGAGGCACTCGACGCTTATCGGGATGCTTACGAAAAAAATCCCCAAAACCTGACAACGCTGATGGGGATGGCCTGGTGCTTTAAACGTACCGATCAGCTCTCCTCTGCAATCGGGATCATGGAAGAAGCCTACCAGCATCACGCTGACGAACCTGTTGTGCTTTATAATCTGTCCTGCTATTTTGCGCTGGCGGACGACAAAGCCAACGCCCTGTCGTGGCTGGGGCGTGCTTTACGCATGGAACCCCGCCTGACGAAACTGATTCCGGAAGAGTCAGACTTCAATACACTGCGAAACGATAAAGATTTTCAGTTCGTCGTCGAAGCTGCAGAAGGTAACACATCACAAAATTCCTGACTGCAGGATGACCACTTCACGGTGCATGCAGATCGGACTCTCTTTTTCAAATCGACTGGCCTGGCAAGGAATCGAAAGCCATTATGACGAATATAGACACTCAACGACTGAAGCGGCTCTGTGAAGACCTCTGCCAGTCCATTCGTCCCGCTGAAAGTGAAGCACTGGAGGCCGCCCGTCAGTATGTGATCCGGGAACTGGAAGCCTCTGGATGGGAGATCGAGCGGCACCCGTTTCAGGCTCAGGATTCCATGCTGGTCACGTTTTCAGGTCAGAACCTGATTGCCCGGCATCCCCGGTTGTCTGATCCGGAGAAACCATTGTTCTGTGTCGGCGCCCACCTGGATACGCGTCCCGAATCGCCCGGTGCGGATGACAATACCAGTGCCGTCGCGGCCCTGCTGGAACTGGGGCGTCTGCTCCCTGAATTACAACAGACAGACGTTGCATGGAGTATTGAGCTGGTGGCGTTTGACCTGGAAGAAAATGGTATGCTGGGTGGAGCAGAACACGCCCGCCTGCACCAGGAAAAAAAGACAGATCTGCGCGGCATGGTTTCGCTGGAAATGCTGGGCTACTGTGATCCCACTCCGGGCAGTCAGATGCTGCCCCGCGAGCTCGTCGGCATGTATCCCGATACGGGCGATTTTATCGCCGTGGTCGGTAATCAGAATTCCGGAAAGTTGATCGAAGCATTTAAAACCGGTCTCAAAGCAGTGGAGACACTGCCGGTCGAAACCTTACAGGTTCCTCAAAATGGCGAAATGCTGCAGGCCACTCGTTTAAGTGACCATAGTCCTTTCTGGGATGCCGGCTATCCCGCACTGATGATTACCGATACCAGTTTCTTAAGAAATCCCCATTACCATCAACCCTCGGATACCGTTGATACACTCGATTTCGAGTTCCTGACGAAAGTAACGCAAGGGAGCCTGGAAGCAACCAGGCAGATCTTGAACCAGGGCTATTAGACCAACTACCCGTTCCACTCTGCTCGAAAAGGGCTTTTGACAGAAAAATGAATGACGCCACACAGGAAGATAAAGAACTGCTGCAGATCTCTGAACTTTCCAGACCACAACGCCGCGTGCTGGGGGTTTTACTGGAAAAAGCATTTACAACTCCCGATCAATATCCACTGACACTCAAAGCAGTTACCACTGGTTGCAATCAGAAGAGCAACCGCGATCCCATCAGCAATTACAGTGAGACGCAAGTATATGAAACCCTGGAATCGCTGCGTGAATTAGGACTTGTAGCCGTAATTCATTCAGACAGTGGTCGTACGGAGCGTTACCGCCATTACATGCGTCATCGTTTCAATTTTACCGAACCCCAACTGGCCATCCTGACTGAACTCTGGCTACGTGGCCGCCAGACGATGGGAGAACTCCGCGGCCGGGCCAGTCGTATGGTGCCGATTGACTCTCTCGAACAGTTGCGGGCGGAATTTAAGAGACTTCTTGATCAGAAGTATGTACAATCAAACGGCAGCATTGAACGACGCGGCATCGAAGTCGATCACAACTGGTACAAGGAAAGTGAAGGAAAAGCGCTGGGATTCGATTCTTCAGCCGACAGCGAGCCTGAGGTAACGCGTCCTTCCCCCACTCCTGCTCCCGTAGCTACAGTCAACAATGCCAACTCGGAGCTGGGAGCCTTACAAGAAGCCGTAGAGCGTCTGCAATCCGACAACCAGCAGCTTTCACAACAGGTGGCATCCATGGCCGAAGTGGTTGAACAGTTACAACAACAGCTGGCAGATCTCAAACAGGAACTGGGCAGCTGAAACTGATTGGTACAGATCGAGGCATCAATATGAAAACGATCTCAAGGGCATCCTGTCTCTGGCTGTTCCTGTTTCTGCTCCTCGCCATCGATTCCACATATTGCAACGCAGCCTCGCGTCCAAACCTGATTTCCATCGTCACTGACGACCAGGGGCGCTGGGCCATGGGCCTGTATGGAAACAAACAGATCCATACTCCCTATATGGATCAGATTGGAAAGCAGGGGGCGGTCTTTACAAATGCCTTTGTTGCCACCCCGGTCTGCTCCCCCAGTCGGGCCACATTCCTCTCCGGCCGTTATCCGACTGAGTTGAGAATTACAGATTACATCTCGCCGGATGAAGCCCGCGAAGGCGCGGGGTTGCACGCCCCCATCTGGCCCGCAGTATTACAGAAAGCCGGATACCGAACGGCCCTGATCGGGAAGTGGCACCTGGGCGAACAGGCCGACTTCCATCCACGGAAAAAAGGGTACGACCACTTCATGGGATTTCTCTCGGGGGGCACCCGGCCGATGGACCCCATTCTGGAAATCGAGGGGGTAACAGAAAAACAGACAGGCCCCCTGCCCGATTTACTGGTAGATAATGCGATTCAGTTTGTCAGGGAATCCAAAGACAGACCATTTGCACTCTGTCTGCACTTCCGGGCTCCACATACTCCTTATGGCCCGGTCCCTGCTGAGGACTCTTCCCACTACGAAGGCGTCGAGATCGAGATGCCCATCGCCAAGGGGCTGATCCCGGAACAGATCAAGCAGAAAAACAAAGAATACTATGCGAGCATTTCCTCAGTGGATCGGAACATCGGTCGTCTGCTCAAGGAACTGGACCAGCTACAACTCACGGAAAACACCCTGGTGATCTTTACCAGCGACCATGGTTACAACAACGGCCGCCATGGCATCAGCACTAAAGGCAACGGCCACTGGCTGGCGGGAGGAGTCACCGGTCCCAAACGTCCCAACATGTGGGACACTTCAATCCGCGTTCCGCTGGTGATGCGCTGGCCACGCGTGATTCAGCCAGGCACCCGCTTCGATGAGATGGTCTCTAACGTGGACATGTTCAAATTTGTCCTGGGAGCATTCGACCTTCCCCTGCCCGAAAATGCGTCCTTCCATGGAATCGATTACTCTCCCCTTTTGTTCGGCAAATCGATTCCAGAACGAACCGCGATTTACGGCCAGTATGACCTGCATAATAACGGGTTGGCCTACATGCGAATGATCCGCACCAAAAAATGGAAGTTCGTCAAACACTATCGGGCCCGATACATGGACGAACTATATGACCTTGAGGCAGATCCGGACGAGACCCGGAATCTGATACGACGACGGATGCCCCCTGGAACAAAAGAGAAAGCCACAGAGCTGGAACAACAGCTGATCGAGTGGCAAAAGTCGATTCAGGACCCCATTTTGAAACCTGCTTACCAGTAAGTAAACCGATACGATTCAACGTAACGTCTGTTCCCTGTACGATTTGCAGAAGATTACCGTTTTTTGCTTTATATCCATCAACATTTGTACGGAATTCGTATAAAACCGGAATAGGCACCAGTTTTGACCAAATTCTATTTAACCTTCGAGGAATAATATGCTTTCGATTTCCCGCTTTAGCCTGCTACTCTGTCTGCTGATGATTACCGTTGGCTGTCAGAAAGGCTCCGAATCAGGCAGTGAAAATCAATCCGCCGACAGCAGCCCCGCGGAAACCGCTTCCAAAGATGCCGAGATGCCTGAAGCCGACAAGACCGCGAAAGCGGATGATAAATCTGCTGAAGAAAAAGAGAAAGAAAACCCCGAAGCGTTCAAAATGCCGGAAACGGTTGAAGGCAACTGGATTCTGGTCCTGCCTCAGCAGCAGCAGTTGATGCCACTCTACCTGTTGCGCGTCATGACCGAAGTGAAATCCGCCGAGGGAGATCAGAAAGAAAAATCCGATTTTCAGGGTGTCAAAATCGTCTCTCAGGGTCCGAATGTAGCCCCCGCCAAAATCGTCTCCGCAAAGACGACAGATCAGACCGTCACATTTGTGGAAAGCCTGTTGGATGATAAAGGCAAGGAATTCATTCAGCTCAGCTTCGAGGGATCACTGAATAAAGAACGTGGCGCGATCTACGGCAATATCAGTTTCAACAATGATAACTGCATTCCCGCCCTGATGCTCTTCACCATTGAAAAGGATCTCTCCAAGATCAAAGAGCCGATGCCTTCTCCCGGTGCCCAGGAACTGATCAAGGCCATGCAGTCCCCTGATCCATTCAAACCGCTGAATGAATTCACCGAGAAAATGCAGATGTTCCCGCTGGCTCTGGATGCATTTCCTCCCCTGCTGGCCTTCGCTTTGAGCAGTGATAAAGATACCAAAACCATCGAAGATATTATTAAACGCTATACCGAAACCTCTGCTCTCTGGGGTAAACGGATGGAGGCCAGCACCCTGGTCCGGATCACATCCATGCTGGCACGGACTGATAACAACAGCGGCATGGCCACGAAATATATGGATCAGTTCAACAAGCTGGTCGAAGAAGGCGTCAAACCACTCAGCAGCTGGGATCAGGAAATGGCGCTGGCTAAGGCTCGTGTCGGACTGAAATCCAAAGATCCGGAAAAAATTAAAGCAGCCGGTGCACTTCTGGAATCTGAAGCGAAAAAATATCCTCACGATCGAGAGTTGATTACTGAACTGGTCAGCTACGAAAAAGAACATGGCAGCATTGACAAAGCCATCGAGCACCTGGGAATCCTGGCCAGCTCTCCCCTTTCCGGTCGTGAACGTCAGATGATTGCTGCTTCCAAGCAAAGCCCCCAGACGGTCAAATTCGATGATCCGCGGGAGAGTCTGACCGAACTCTGGAAAAAGAAGCACGGCTCCACCGAGGGGCTGGACAAATACCTGGCCGAATCTTTTAAACGCTTCCTCGACAGTTTCGTATCTAAAGAAGCGAAGGAAGTCGACCTCAAAAAAGGAAATCGGACTTCGCTGATTGAATTATTCACCGGTGCTTCCTGCCCACCCTGTGTGGCAGCAGACCTGGCCACCGGAGTTGTTGAGTCTTCATTCCCCGCTTCGAAAGTCATCGTACTGCGCTATCATCAGCACATTCCGGCACCGGATCCGCTGACCAACTCAGACTCGGAAGCACGGTTCTTTTACTACAATCACCGTGGCACCCCTTCGATCAATCTGAACGGTCAACAGGTCTTCGGAGCAGCCGGCGGAGTGGAAGAAGTCGAATCTTCCTATGATTCACTGGTCGAAGCGTTGATTCCAGAACTCTCAGCAGACACTGAAGTCAAAATCGAACTCTCTGCCGCTGCGAAAGATGGCAAGCTGGAACTGGAAGCCAATGTCAGCGGAACAGATAAGATTAAAGAACCGCTGCACCTTGTCGCCGTACTGGCCGAAGACGAACTTCACTATGAAGCTCCGAACGGCATCAACCTGCATGAAATGATCGTTCGGTCGATGCTGGGTGAACCAACGGGTGTCGCTGCCAAAGATGGCAAACTGAGCCTGACCAAAACCCTGGACCTGGACGAATTCAAAGGTCGTATCAGCGATTACCTCTCCGCCTTTGAGGAAAAATCCGGTGCAAACTTCACCGGTGTCCCACTGGCTCTGGAAAAACTGCACTTCGTGGTATTCGTGCAGGGCGAACTCTCGAAAGACGTCTTCCAGGTTGCTTCGGTTCCTGTAAGTGGTAAGCTCACTTACAAATCGGAACTCGCCGAACCTGCCAAAGAGAAACCCGCTCCCGCGAAAGAAAAACCTGCCAAGGAAGCAAAACCTCCGGTGAAAGCTGATAAACCTGAAGACAAAACCGCGGCCAAACCAGAGGATAAAAAACCGGAAACCTCTAAGCCGGAACCGAAGAAAGAAGCCGCTGAATCTGACAAATAGTTTTCAGCCTGAGCTGTAAAAATAACAAAACAGGGCATGGATCATCCATGCCCTGTTTTAGTTCAAGCCACTTTCAGCCAGGAGACTGTTCACTCGTTGTCGGTCGGAGGGGTGGGGACCAGTTTTTCGATCTCACCATCCTGACCTTTGACTTCTTCACCAAACAGGGCATTCCCGTCAAGCGTTGTCAGCTTAGTCGTGCGAGCCGGAGCAGGCTCACGACGAATCTGACGGAACCGGGTCGTGGCTTTGCCCATGCGGGTATCTCGCTGATCCATGATCACGCGGGCTGCTTCCCGAACTTCGGCATCGCTCAGTCGCTTCAGGTTACCCAACTCGGCCAGCGGTTCCAGGATGCGGGTCGCTTTCGATACAGTGCTCTCCATCAGGATAATGTCGAGCAATTCGCGTCGCATTCCCTGCATGGAAGCAATCTGTTCTTTCACGCTGTCCTGCAGCTCTCCCAGAACTTCCAGCGTTTCAGCAGCTTCGACCACGCGATCCGTTTCAGCCAGCAGTTTCGTTTGAATATCCATCAACGATTTCAAGTTGGTGTCAGCCTCTGTCAGTTTCAGATTCTCATCAGTCAGTGTCTGCTGCAGCGAGATCATCTGCTCAGCGTGCTTCTGAGCGGCTGCCAGCGGTTCTGACTGGGAAATCAGGCTCTGCTGCAGGTCAATCATCTTCTGGCTGTTGGTGCGGGCAACTTCCAACTGCTCTGACTGATCAACAATCTGCTGCTTGAAATTCAGAAACTCACTAAAGGCTGTCTGAGCATCTTTGATGCCTGTGGACTGGTTAGCAGCCAGCTTCTGCAGCTTGATCACTTCATCCAGTGTCGACTGGGTCTGTTTGACCTGCTGCTTCTGTGAGGCCAGGCGATCCTGCATCGCCAGCATATCATCCAGCGCGGTACGGGCTTTGGTGGTTAAGCCTTCCTGCTGGAGAACCTGTTTCTGAAACTGATCGATCTTTTGGATGGAAGCGAGTGCCTCTTCGGTCTGCTCAGCTTCTTTTTCCAGTAAGATTCGAAGATCGCGAATCTCTGCCACAGCTACTTTGGCTTCGGAGAGCTGTTTGGCCTGCGAATTGAGTACGGTCAACAGATTGTTGACCTGCCAGGCACTGGTTTTGGCACCAACCAGTTTATCCATATCCTGTTGGACTGACACCAACTCCGACTGCAACTGACCGATCTGACTCAGCATCGGCCGTGCTACTACAAAATACATACTAAGAAGACCAGCGGCCACTCCAACAAGCATCATTGCCCAGGTGTTCTGGATTGTCGAAAGGCGTGCGTTGGTATCTAAACGATATTGTCTTTCCCCTGAAGTCTTCAAGGCTCTATCTCCCAGCGTGATGATTTAACTCGGACGTAAAATTGGCACATCCTGTAGGTTTTGACCATGCATCCTTGCAAAACCATTACTGCTGTACTACCTAATATCGCCATTTTGACATTTGAAGTTTCTTCATTCTTGCCCAAAACCCCAAACAATTCCAAAAATTCTGCTTGCTCGAATCACGTTCCTGACCTATGCCTGTCACCTGATTTTTCTCTCAACCCGTTTGACAGCAATGACAATCGCGGTGCCAACATGATAAAGTGTGTGCTGGCTTTCATTTGAGATACGAGGATATAAGCATGCTGGAAATTCAAATCGATTATGCCACTCTGGAAGACTGCGAAATCATTACGCATTTTAATCTTGAGCTGGCGCGGGAAACGGAATCAAAAAATCTGGATCAGGAACTGGTACGCACAGGCGTGGTGGAGTCACTTGGTGATTCGCGCGGTTGTCAGTATTTTGTGGCCCGCCATCAGGATACCGTGGTCGGCCAGATCATGTTCACCCGCGAATGGAGTGACTGGCGTAACGGAGAATTCTGGTGGTTCCAGAGCGTGTATGTCGATCCGGCATACCGCCGACAGGGAGTTTTCAAACAGCTGTCCGATCACGTGGAAAAACTGGCTCGCTCCAATCCCGATGTCGTCGGCCTGCGTCTCTATGTAGAAAAAGAAAACGACCGTGCACAGTCTACCTACCATCAGTTGGGGTTTGGCTTTCCCGGCTACCAGGTGATGGAAAAGATGCTCGATCGTTGACGGAAGGCCTCCAGACGACCAAAATCAAATCTGGATCTCCGCCTGCGCCACGGCTCCCGTTAATGAATCACTACTCCAGGAACAACATCCATGTCACAATCTGAATCAAGTGAAATCCTGCTCCCCAAACTGACCCGCCGCGAATTCCGCGAGCGTATGCAGTCCGGCGAACTGAAAGCCTGCATCATCCCCGTGGCAGCCACAGAGCAGCATCTGGAACACCTGGCCATGGAGCATGACTGGAGAAGCGTCATGCTGGTCGCAACCGAGGCCGCTCGCCTGCTGGCACCAGAAGTTCTGGTAGCACCTTCCATGAATATTGGAATCAGCGAACACCACATGCGACACCCCGGCACATTATCCGCACTGCCCGGCAGTTGGCTGAGCGTGCTGTTTGACACCATTCGCAGTATGCACCATGCGGGCTTTAATAACATCCTGGTGCTCAACGGCCATGGTGGAAACATTGCCCCCTGCCTGGGAATGTGGGGACAGTTCCAGCAGCGGCTGGAAATCAATCTGCATTTCGAGTCCTACTGGAATCTACTCCCGGAAGAGGTCGCCCTGGCGAATCTGAAGACAGAGCGCTGGCCCGGTCATGCCCAGGAATTCGAAACGGCATTTGCCATGGCAGCGTTTCCGGAAAACGTCCGGCACGACGCGATGCAGGATCAGGAAGACAAAGAACCCCTGGAAGCCACTGCAGAAGCGGGGCAGAAGATGATCGACGAGATCGTCAAACAGGTCGCCGGATACGTCTCAGGCATGATCGATGGCAGCAATACGGTAGAAATCCCCCCGTTTCATCCTTGAGCATGAAACGGAGAGAGCCGCTTGAGCCATTATTTCGCGGGCTGACAGTAACTCAACGCCAGCAACGCATATGCGGTTGCCAGATTGGGATCTGATTCATACCAGCGTTTCTGGGTGTTGGTCCAGCTGCCGTTTTCGTTTTGCAGTTCAGCCAGTTGATTGACCAGTTCGGCCCGCCAGTTGTGGGCCGTTCCCTTTTCATCTTTAAATTCATCGACCTGCATTGCATCCAGTGCTTTCGCAAAAGTATGGAAGTAGTAATACAGGCCCATCAGCCCCATGCCGGGATTTTCCTTCAACGTATAATGACGTCGGATCCACTCAGTAGCGGCTTTAACCCGCTTATCCTTCTCATCAACGCCGGCAAAAATCATGCTTTTCAGACCTGCATAGGTCATGCTGCCATAAGAACGCAGTCCGCCATCCGGGGTTTGCCCTGCCTGCGAAGTTCCCCCCGCCGCTGGCGTGTAATAGAAACCGCCGTCGTTGACTTTCGAAGCAAAGGGCGTCGTATTAAATTCTGATTCCAGGTTCTGAGTTCGCGATACGAACACGAGTGCCTTCTGAATCGCAGGGTCGTCTGATTTCACTCCAGCTTTCCGCAGCGCTTCGATCAGAAACTGGGTATTGGAAAGGTCAGGACGCTGATGTCCGCCGTAGCCGGCACCACCATAAAAAGTGTCGGAAGACTCGATTCCTTCCCCTTTGTCCCACTGCAGCCCTCGGAGAAACTTCTCTGCATTCTTGATGGTCTGATCATAACGACCATCTTTATTGGCTGCATGCAGCGCCATGATCGAGATACAGGTTTCATAGTTACGGTGATTACTTTTCGAGTAGTAAATCCCGCCATCTTTCTGAATGTAACCTTCCAGTCGCTTCAGGGCTTTCGCCACAACGGGGTCGCTGGCAGGCACACCACTTTCCAGCAAGGCGGTCGTGACCAGTGCACTGATACCGGGCACGGTTTCAGTCGTCCACAGACCGTCTTCCAGCTGGCTGTTTTTTAAATAATTGATGCCGGATTTCTGGATCTTTTGCAACTTCTCTGCATCGACTGATTTAGCCGGTGCATCGGCAGCAATACCTACTGAAGCCAGCGCAGCCCAGGCCACTGCACAGATTCCGACAAAACTCAAAACTCGTCTGTTCGATAACATCAACAGCTCCTCACTCTCGTTTTTTTCAAGGATATCACTCAAATATCAGCAGCATCCCTGCATTCCGGATTTCAGACGGAACTAAAAGAGAACTCAGCTCTGTGACGCCCGGGACAGAGCCTGCACCTTAAGACAGGAAAAACACTACGATGGAGTACCAGAGGGTACATCCTGATTATATCCGTCCCCCATTCAGATGGAAAATGACGATTTCCGGTTTTCATAAAAATTTGTCAGCGTCATGGATAACCGTACCCTGTTTCCTCTATAATCAGCTGTGTAATTCCTGAATGCAGGGATTTCTGGCTTCAATTCATTCTCCGGACTGACTCAGTACTTCACTCATGGCGACAGCAACTTCAGAACTGGACCAGGCACAGACCTCGGCCGTCTATCAGAAAGAGGTCTATTCTAATCAGCCTCGAAAACTGAGCCTGGATATGCAGATTGAAATCCCAGAGAATGTCATTCTGACCTACCAGCTGGCAGGGCCGGCACAACGCTATCTGGCCTATCTGATTGATCTCATCATCCGCATGGTTGTCATGATTGGATTACTGATGTTCGTCATGCCGATGATGAGTCTCGTATTACCCGGAACCGCCCTCGGCCTGTTCCTGGTTCTGATGTTCCTCAATACCTGGGGGTACTACACGATCTCGGAAGGATTTTTTAAAGGACAATCCATCGGGAAATACTTTTGCGGCATCCGCGTGATCCGTGAAGGAGGCTACCCGATTACCTTCTGGCCCGCCGTACTGAGAAACCTCGTGCGAAGTGCCGATGCGATTATGTTCTATGGAATCGGCATCACCTCCATGCTGCTGACACGTCGCTTCCAGAGACTCGGAGATCTGGCTGCCGGCACGGTCGTAATTCAGGAGCGTTCGCTGAAACTCCCCCGGAAACCTGTGATCCTGGATAAAATCAAACCCCTCGACAAAAATGAAATCGGCAGCTTCCTTCCGCGAGACGAAGTCTTGTCGCTGATCGACGAATTTATCGGACGCCGTCATGTTTTGACCTATGAACGGGGGCATACCCTGGCAGCAATTCTGGCACAAAATCTGGCCGATCGACTGCACTATTCCGGGGACCCGAAAAAAGTGACTCACTACCCCATGGCATTTCTCGCAGCCGTCTATAAAACATTCAGCTTCAGTCAGGCCGAAGAAGAACAGGATGTGGTCTCCGAATACCTGAAACAGTCTGGCTTCGGGGAGTTCCACGATGAATAAGCATAAGTTCATTCAGCAACGCAGACCCCAGTGGAAACGATTCGAAGAGTTTCTGTACGGCACCTCTCGTAAATCCCTGTCCAAACTGGAAGCGGAACAGATCACGGAATTTTCCCGGCTGCTTCGTGAAGTTTCTCACGATCTGGCCACCATTCGGTCTCGCGGCTGGGGACACGACCTGATCTCTTACCTGAACGATCTGGTCGCGCGCGGGCATAACCTGTTTTATGGCGCCCCGCCCAGCAATCTCTCCGTTTTTTATCGCTATGTGTCCCTCGAATTTCCCCGTCTGTTTCGCGCTAACATCGGCTACTTCCTGACAGCCTGTCTGTTGTTCTTTCTGCCGCTGGGGATCAGCTGGTACGTGGTGCAGAACAATCCCAGTCTCGCCTCGCGGGTCATCCCCGAAGAAATCATGTCCCGCTTCGACACGATGTATTCAGACCATGGCGAGTCTGATCCGGATAATGCGAGCGAGGATGATTCAGAGTCGGAATCAGAAGGGAGATCCAGCTTTGGAGATGAACGGGCAACGATGGCTGGTTTCTACATCAACAATAACGTGGGCATCGCACTGAAATGTTTCGCGTTGGGAATTCTGCTCGGCATCGGCACCGTTTATACCCTGCTGTTTAACGGGATTTTTCTGGGAGCCGTCTCCGGTTACGTCATCAGCCAGGGACATGGTGAGCGTTTCTTAAGCTTTGTAATCTCACACGGTTCTTTTGAACTGACGGCCATTGCCGTCGCGGGAGGCGCCGGACTGATGCTGGGAAATGCCCTGATTCATCCGGGCCAGAGAACGCGATTTCAATCGTTACAGGTTCGCGGACTGGAAGCAGTGCAAATCGCAGGCGGCGCAGCTGTCATGCTGGTGGTAGCGGCATTGATCGAAGCCTTCTGGTCTCCCTCTGATGTATCCCCCATGTTGAAGTACAGTGTCGGCAGTGTGCTCTGGTTGATTGTTTTTCTGTATCTCGCCTTTGCCGGACTCCAGTCTGATGAAACGGGTGAGACTGCAGCTCAACCAGGTCATTCTGAGAAACCAGGGGAGCTTCCATCGGCATGATGCGTTTCGAGAAGATCAATATCGCTCTGGTACCCCGGAAGGCCAGCAGTTGCCTGGACCTGGCGATCCGTTTCTATGGACGGTTCCTGATCCCGATCCTCAAACTCTGGGCGATCATCGCGATCCCGGCCTGCACCCTCGTGTATTGCCTCAGCTATTATTTTCTGCTGGACCTGCGGATGGCACTGACTGTGGCCTTCTTTGCCTCATCACCGCTGGGGGTCCTGCTCACCTGGAATTCAGCCCTGTTTGCGTTCGGAAACACTCCGGGCATGGGAAGCCTGAGACGCCAGTTCCAGTTCCGGATGATTCCTTTGATGCTGTTCTGCCTGGCAGAGAGAGCCCTGTTCTTTATCGGACCTGCCCTGCTCTTCTTTTCCGGCAATATGCTCGGCCTGCTGGGATTTATCTACTGTTTCTTTCCCGGTATCTGGATTCTGGTACGCAGCGGATTCCGGGTCGAACAGGCTGTTCTGGATTATGCAGGTGTCGCCTCGCAGGAAGATGCCTCGCACGATCATCGCACAAAAGACCTGATCAAGACCAACTTCGGCTCACTCTTTGGCCGGGGACTGGCGATCTTTCTCTTCTGCTACATCCTGACACTGATCCTGTTTATCACCTTCGACTACCTCTGCTACACCCTGCTGGAGTTCCCGATCCTGATTGGACAGATCCCATACCTGCTGGATCCGAAAACCGCCGATGATACACTGATCAATATCATGCTGCTGATGACGACAGACCCCCGCGTGCTGGCCATGCTGACGGCATTCATCCTGCTGGTCTATCCCATTGGCCGCCTGGCCTGGTTCTTTACTTATATCGATCTGCGGGTGCGTCTGGACTGCTGGGATATGGAACTCCGTATGACCGAAGTCTCTGAGAATCTGACATTCAAGGAGGTTTCGTTATGACAGCCTCTCGAGTTCGCCTCCAGAGCAGAGTCTCCCTGATTCTCAGTCTGGGAATCCTCCTGCTGACCCCGGTGTTTCTCGCTGCACAGCAGGAAAATGATTACACCGATCTGTCATCTCCTGACCAGGTGATGCTGAAGCAGGACATGCAGGAGATTCTGAAACGGCCCGAATTTCGACATCTGACCCGCGAACGCGAACTCACTCAGGAAGCCGACGTGGATCTGAACGACTGGATCAAAGATTCTCCCCGACAAAGCAGCTATGACACCTCTGCCATCTCCGGTGTTGCCGGATTGATTTTCCTCTACCTGTCGTATGCTGCTGTGATTTGTGCCTGTCTCCTGGTTCTGTTCCTGCTCGTAAAAGCAGTGACTGGCTTTAAGCTTTCCAGAGAGCACAACATGAAATCCGACAAAACCCAATTGCAAGGGGAGATGGTGCTGGAGGAACATGTCTCGCCCGCTGAATTAGCGGCAGCCACTTACCTCGAACGGGCACAGGAACTCGCCCGATCCGGTAACTACCATCAAGCCATCATCCAGCTACTGTATGGATCCATGAGCTTCATTGAACGCTCGGGATGGATCCGGTTCCGAAAAGGATTAACTTATCGCGATTACATGCGTGCGGCACGCCCGCATGGCCTGGCCGGTGAATCACTGCGTCAGATGATTCGCACTTATGAACCCCTGGGATTCGGCCGTCGGGTCGCAACCCGAGAACACTTTGAAAGTACACTCCAGCATTATGAATCAGCCTTCCAGAAAGAAACGTGAACGCAGAAATGCGGGCTGGTTCTGGCTGGCCGCACTCTGTCTGCTACTTCCTTTGCACCTCTGGTTTCCGGAGTTCGGTACCGGTGCGCTGGACGATTCCTACAGTTCCTCCGCCAGCGGGAAAAAAGCATTTTATCTCCTGCTCGATCATGAATCGTTTCAAACGGAACGCAACCGGACTCCTCTAAGCGTCCTGCTGCAAACACTCGATTATGACGAAACCGTCTGCATCCTCGGGCCGGCCCGCTATCCCAGTCCACTGGAATGGTCGTCTCTGCTGGCCTGGGTCGAAGAGGGCGGGCGACTGGTCATCTCAGCCAATCCAAAACATCCGCAATTCCAGGTGGAACCGCTGGAACTCAGCGTGGAATATCTCGATGAAGTGGAACGGGAGAACATGCCCCGTGTTGAGAAAAAAGAGGAAGACAAAGAGGAATCCGATCTCAGTCTACTGATGAAAGGCGAACATGACCTGATCGAAGCCCAGGCCTCTACCGTGTTTTCTGATGTCCCTTCACTCGTCTGGGATACCAATGCACGGGTGACCTCCGCAACGGGTCAGGCTCTGGTCACTGCAGGAGAGACCCAGCAGGCCGTCCGACTGCATCATGGCTTGGGAACAGTTGTTGTCTCCGCCTCCTCGGAAATCTTTTCAAATCAGTCCATGGTAGATGGCGGCAGCGTTGCGGCATTTCGGCTCATTGAGGCTGCCGGACCTCCCGAGTATTTTGTTGTTGATGAATCGCTGAATGCTTCAGGAACTTCCAAAGTCGTCGCCCTGCTGATCGATCCGACCTTCCGCCCCCTGACAATCCAGCTGCTGATCACACTGCTGATTTTCGGCTGGTGGAGAAACAATCGTTTCGGGCCGATCCTCTCTTCTCACATTCTGCCCCGGCATAATATTGTTTCGCATACCGATAACGTCGGCAATTTACACTATAAAAAAGCCAACGGGCGTGCTTTACTATTCGCGTATATCAAGCAGCTGTTTTCCGAACTGAACCTCAGGCATTTCCGTGGTGAGGAACATCGTGTACTCGATCCCATCGCGAGACGTTTGAATGAAGATCCAAAGCAGATCAAAAAATTCCTGAAACAGGCTGCTCAAATCGCGAAGAGTAAAAAAGTGAATCGCCATCAGATGGGTGAGCTGATTCGAAAACTGTCAAAAATCAGACAGGCTGCTTCGCCTGGGAAATATCAGAAGAAATAATGAAAGCCCATTTGTGATTACCTACCATTCGATCGCCAAAGTCGGTGACATTCCGGAAGGAGAAGGACGCGCTTATCATCTCGAAGGCCTGATGATCGCCGTCTTCCTCAAAGAAGGCCAGTATACCGCCATCAATGATTTCTGCCCTCACCAGGGAGCGCCCCTCTCAACCGGCTATGTCGACGAAGAGGGAGCGGTTACCTGTCCCTGGCATGCCTGGCGATTCTGTATCAAAGATGGCACCTGGCTGGACAATCCCAAATCAAAATTACAGGTTCCCGTATACCCGCTGCGAATCGAAGGGGATGACATCCAGGTGGGACTGGAGCTCCCTGAAGAAGAGGCCCCATCGACTCCCGCCGACTAAAACTCGCAGGAGCCCCCCGGTTCCAATACCACCGGTTCGGCTGTGGTCTGGCTTCGTACCTGATGAGCCCACGCAGCGGCGTCTTGTTCAATCAGGGGCCAGGTATTGTAGTGCATGGGGATAACCCGTTTGGGTTCGATCAGTTTCGTCGCCCGTACGGCATCTTCCGGTCCCATAGTGAAGTTATCGCCGATCGGCAGGATCGCCAGGTCAACGCCTTCTTCACCAATCAGCTTCATGTCGTAAAACAGACCGGTATCAGCGGCAAAGTAAATCGTTCCATCATCCAGTTTTAAGAGGATACCACAGGGGCTGCCGCCGTTGCTTCCGTCCGGCAGCATTGATCCATGATGGGCGATCGTCAGCTTGACGGTCCCAAACTCATGTTGATAGGAACCACCGATGTGCTGAGGGTGCACATTTTCAATCCCCTGTTTCCCCATCCAGTCGATGATTTCGAAATTGGCAACCACCAGCGCTTTGGTTCGTTTCGCGATCTCAACGGTATCCCCGACATGATCGCCGTGTCCGTGACTGACAATGATCGCATCAGCCTCGAGGGCATCGGCGGAGACGCTCGCGCTGGGATTCCCTGTCAGAAAGGGATCCAGGAGGATGGTTTTACCATTGGTTTCAATCTGAAAGGAGGAATGTCCCAGCCAGGTAATCTTTGTTGCCATGCTTGCCTCGAAGGTAAAGAGAAAGGAGTGATCCTGATTTCCGTACCTGCAAGATACAACAGATCGAAGTCCAATTTCAAGCAGTCGGTTTCATTCGCTGTGCACTGAGCCAGATCGCTCCCAGTAGAAAGCAGACCAGTGCAAAGTTCCCCAACCAGTCGGAGAGGAACAACCAGCCGATCAGCCCCACCAGAGACACGATGATACCGCCCCATTTTCGGAGCACAATCGAATCTCCGTAGCGGGTGACAATCAGAATCAGAAAGATCAGCATCCCTGCCCAGAAGATCGTCCAGACCAGGGCGGAACCGAAGGCAAACGTATTTTCAGGCCGGACCTTGAGCGCCAGTTTGGGATGCCCATTGACCTTGGTGAATTCCAGCTTGTGTCCCTTCAGGGGAATATCAAACTTCAGTGAAATCCCGCCTGCTTGCGTCCAGCCGGCCTGTTGGCTTACCTGCCCCTTTCGTATCGTCAATTCACCCAATTCTTTCGCATCTCTTCCGAATTTCATATCGTTAGAGTACGTATCGGCGAGTGCTTCTTCGACATCATTTAATTGATTCCAGACATTTTTTTCTTTGGAATTTGTGATTGCCTCATTTCTCGCGTCTCGTTTGTCGAAGCGGGCTTTCCAGTCTTTTATTACCTGTTCAGGATTCTGGTTCGTCCCTCCCCCAAAACCGCCAGCCATTCCCGGCCCTTGTGGAGTAGATGACTGACCAGGCATCGCCTGTTGTTGCTGCAATTCCTGCTGAGGCATCGCAAAATCATTCGCATTCTGCAGGCTCTGCTGACGGCGTAAGGCACGGCTGTCGGCAGGTGTTGTCTGCTGAATACCTTTCTTCCCAGGCGCCTGCTTCGGTGCGGTATTCCGAATCGAAAAACTTTTCAGTTTAGGCAGGTCACTGGCGGTATTTGATGAAGCCACTCCATCTCCGTTCGAGGATTCAGCCGGGGCGCGATTCAACTTGTATAATGAGGCATTATTCCCGATTACGAGACTGTTGAAAGCGTCTTCGGAATCAAAATCGGAGAGTCCATTTGTATTCACTGCGTCGTTCAACATTTTATCCTGCTGTGCCTGACGCTGTTGTTCCTTCCGCTGCAGTTCGCTGATCTGCTGTTTGATTCGCTGCCCCTGCTGTCTGGTCTGGGCATCGTCATCCGTATCTAACTGTTTCCCCAGTTCTTTCAGGTTGGAGATGACCCGTTTTCGCACACGGTCACTCTTACTGCCGCTGTATACGGAGTAAAGGTTCTCCACATCTTTCTGAACACTCGTCAGCGAAAGCTGATATTGGCTGTACTCTGCTTCCGCTAGAACCGGTGACATATTCGTTCGCGAGTTATCCAGTAAGGGAGTTGCCGAATAGTCGTCGGGAACATAAACAGTCCACTTGGTCTGGGCGACGGGAATTCCATACTCGGCATTCTCAGCTGGTGTGACGATCCGCGGCGGTTCCAGATCGAGTGCCTGTCCCTGCCAGTTGAATCTCCCCTGGGGCAAACTGGACTCCAGCCGACCGACGAGAATCAGATTGACTGAAAAAGAAAGATCAGCCGCACTCGTTTTAGGGAGAGCCAGCAGATAGATCGCCTGCTTTTGTGATCGTTTTTCTGCGCCCTTCTCTGTTGGTCCCGCTACCTGTTTGAGTAATACCGGGGCTGTCGGCACACCTTTGACAAAAGCACTCAAGACCTGCGACCGTTCCGGAAGCATGACTGCCAGAAACTGACGTGAACGGTTACGTAAGCGGTATTCCGCGTGCGTTTTCCAGCTGCCATCGTGAGCCAGCACGGTCGTCAACTGCGAAAGATTCACCGCAGCGGCGGCTCCCTGGTCTGCCTGGAACTGCTGAATCTGATACTCGGGAGGCTTACCATTCCCCTGCAACCGAGCCAGGGTCATTGCCTGATTAGCCAGGGAATCATCGAGTGTCAGCGGCATTTCCTCACGATCGACCGTTGTAATCGATTCCGGGTTCAGCAGGTTCAATCGTGCCCAGCTGTGATTCAGCAGCATCAGATAATGCTGCTGAATTTCCAGTTCGGTTGTTTGAGAATCAACCTGAATGCTGGTATCCATGACACGTACCTCGGGAATCTCAATCTTCCCGGTCACCGGAGGTGCCTGCGTGGTTTCTGCGGTGATGAAATACGTTCCTTCGACCGAGTTCTGTAGGTGAATCGTCCATTGGATGATTTCATTGCCGATTACGCGTTTGTTGATCTGTCGAATTGAATCCCCGCGGAAGTCCAGATGTTCTCCCAGCCAGGCAGGAGTAGTAAACGACAACACATCGGTTGCTGCTCCCTGAATCGACCAGCGAATCCCCACCGTATGGCTGACCGACACATTACCCACCGTCGTCATCACCAGTGAATTAGCCGTCACATTTGGCTGAGCCGGAGTGAGTTCCAGTTTGATCCACTCCGGCAACTCTGCCGAGGATCGATAAGCGAATTGAGGCAGACTCGGACGCTGTGCTTTCAACTCGGGTGACAAATCGGCAGAGGAAATCGCCCGCCAGTCTTCCAGTTCGGGGGCACGTGCTACCAAAGATTCGTCGATCCAGATAGCCAGATCACTGCGTACCGAGGCAACCGCCAACGGTGTGGGGATCATAACTTCTGCCTGTTGCTGATTTCCCTCCCGGGGCACTACACCATCAACGACGATTTCTGCCAGGCTGGTTTTGAGCTCGGCGAATTCAAGAACCAGAACCCGCATGTCATCGGCGTTCTGTTCGATCACATACCAGTCATCCAGCCCCTGTGCCTGGACACTCAAGACGAGATAGGCTTCAGGCAGTTCCAGCACGAACGTTGATTCGGGAATCCCTTTAAGCTGATAGCGGATGCGGCTGGAAATACTTAGTTTGCGAGGCGAAACAAGGACTCCATGTTCAGCGATGGCCTGTTTTTCAGCTTGTTTTCGGGAAAGGAAGAACTGAGTCTCCACGGGCCGACGTGAAAACCGGTAAGCCCATTGGGGCTGCAGAGTGTGGCCTGCTATTTTCCAGACCGGCGATGCGGTTTCCGGATTCACATACTTCTGAGTATCGATTTGTATCGCTCCGGATATTTTCTCCGGACGAATCTGAAACTGAGGCTCTGCATAGACGCCGATGGTCCCGGTTTCATTTGTGATGGTTTCAGGAACAAACTGGGGCAGGTTAAGCGAACGATTCTGCTTTCCAACAGACAGCGACTGAAACGCTTCCACTTTGATGCGTGTCCCATCTTTGATATCGCGTCTTAAAAAGACTTTGATACGTCGATCTTCTCCGGTCCCCACCATTTCCCAGCCGCCCACATCGGGACCGGTTACGGACTGAATGCGAATGTCCCCGGGAACCTTCAACAATGCCTGGTTAATCGTCCCCTGTCGCACCTGATATTGATGCAGACTGTGCAACCGCAGTCCCGCGTCCTGGACGACCGCTGACAGACTGGTATCACAATGCACAATGCCTTGAATCGCACCCCGCTCTTCTGCCTGACGCCAGGAAATCTGCAGTTGGCCTCCCTGATCTACAGGCAGTTCCAGGGTCGATTTACCTGCAGTTGCCTGTTTCCGATAAGTGGACCGGGTTCCCGTGATGCTGACCTCCGAAGTTGCATTGGGAAGATCGAGTGTCAAGCGCCCGCTGGCCACAGGCAGGAGATCGAATTTGAAACTCCCCGCCGTTCCGCTCTGTTGAGCAGGGAGGTCCAGTTCCAGATCGAGGATATGCAGTCCCGCCTGTGAAATTACGATGGAATACATCGTTTGTGAAACAATTTTATTACTGGCGAATTTGTGTTCCGGATGAGTCAATAATGTGGCCGACTTTCCATCGAGCTGAGCACTGCTGATGGCCGCTTTCCCTAAAGGCAAGGCGACTGTCACCGGCTGTGAACCAACCGTGTGGATGACCAGACGCCCTTTGACATGCACGACCGCCTGTCCGGTTTCCGCCCCCGGTTTTAATTCCGTGGCATACAGTGCCTGACTGACAGTTCCCTCAGAAGCTGCCTGCTGATCGATGGGTTCATCCGGATGCGCTGCATTCCAGAGTTTCCTGAATTCATCCTGCGGCAGAAAGATGCGTTGTGAATCGAGCGGATCAGTGCCTGTTTCATAAGGAATCACCAGGTTTTGCGGTAGCCTGGGGACGGGAGGGATTTCTCTAGTCTGAGCTACTCCATTTACTGGAGCTCCCAGACAGAAACCCAGCAGGAGCAATGTGGTGACCGTCGCCTGCTTCTTGTCTGCAGTAGCATTCCAGCGACAGCATTCCCGTCCCAGCTTGTCGATCATCCATTCCACACTCCAGCATAAACCGACCAGTAGCGAACCGATGAAAAGACCATCCAGAATTGGCTGCACTCCTGCAGGCAGAAACGCACTGCAGGTGATCGGGAGAAAAATCCCCAATAACAGCACCAGGCAACGCTGCAGACATGTGCGGCTCCGCATTAGCCAGCCCAGCCAGAGCACTCCGACCATCACAATCAGAAACAGACGACGATTGATTTTCAGGGCCTGCAACGTCACATCCAGCGACAGCCCGGATTTATGGGGCTCGCCGTAATACTGAAATTCCAGTGAGCGATAACCTTCCGGAGCAGGCAGTGGTGCGACAACCGAAAGTCGACC
Source organism: Gimesia sp. (assembly GCF_040219335.1). NCBI lineage: Bacteria > Pseudomonadati > Planctomycetota > Planctomycetia > Planctomycetales > Planctomycetaceae > Gimesia > Gimesia sp. Next base: position 53,381 of record NZ_JAVJSQ010000014.1, read on the forward strand.
TCCCAGTGCTTTCGCCGGAGCAGGAGGAAACTCCGCCTCCTTAATTAAATCTTCCCCCGCGATCTCAGACGCCGGCTTGCCTTGCGTGCCTCCAGCCTGCCTGTCGAATTTGGCTTTGCCATCTCGAGATTTCGATTCACCAGACCGATTCATTTCCTCAGATTGCGAAGTTGGTTCCTTGAGTTTTCTCGTCAGCCCATCAACCTGCTCTTTCATTTCAAAACCCAGCGCCGCTTCCGTCTGGGGAACCGAGGTATCAGCATTTTCTTCGATACTGGAAGTGGGTTGTGGTGCATTGTGAAGACGGAGTTCAATATCTTTCAATTCATTTTTAGACATGGAACGGCGTGCTGCTTCTCGTGACTGCTGCACTGCAGGCAGCATGAGTGCGATAACAATACAAAGCAGGATAAACCCGCCGAACAGGGAAATCACCACATTTACCCCGCCCCTGCGATAGGCGTAGACACTCACCACTGCAATCAACAGCACAAAACAGGCAGCCAGAACGCGCCCGCCCATCTCGCGGATTGGTACAATTGAGAGGTGCTGACGGACTCGTTCGATCATCCCCGGTCGTCCCAGGGGTTGGTCGGGAACGAAATCCCCGGTGCTGTCGGTAATGAAAGTGTCCTGGGGATACAGAATCGTCCAGGCCTGGTTCATAATCTGTAGCGGCTGGATCTGTCCGGCTCCGTCAACAACGGCGACCCGCGGAGGCACTGCAGAGAGTCGATCTTTCCATGCCACGTTTCCACGATTCGCATCGTAGAGGAGTTTCAAGGTATGCGTGCCATCGGTCTGGCTATCTGCAGTCACGGGTATCATGAAAGCAGCACCTGTCTGACGTACCTCAACCGGGGTTCCACCAATCTGGGCCGACAACAGTTCTGCACCCTCGGGAAGTGTGACCTGCAGAGCCTGAATCCCGACAGCAGAAAAGTTGAGTGCAGCTTCGTTTTGAACTTCTCCTGCAGAGCCCAGTACGCTTTGAATCTGAAGGTGATGCGCAATCGCGGTGGGTACAGCCGTCTGATCGAAACGGGTTTCCTGGACCTGTATCTGATGACCGGCGCCCACAAACCGGAATGCAGCAACAATGCGTTCCTGGGGCACGTAAGTGATGGGGGCAGGTAACTCTGCGGCATCGATCGAATTCAGGGCCTGACCTCGGACGCCGGTTGCTTTAATCTGCAGACGCTGATCGCCTTCCGCTTCGAATGCAACCTCTCCATACTGACGATCTGCAGACATGATCTGCAGTTGCGGAATCTGCACAACCTCTCCTTCAGGTCGAGGTTGTTCGACGGTCACTGTCAGGGTCTGCTTTCCACTCAAGCGGCGATCCATCTTCAATTTCCAGACGCGCACTCCGTTCTGTGGTTCTTCGGCCGCCTGTTCAATGATGCGTCCCGCGGAATCGATTAATTGAAACTGCAGATCGGTTCCCACACTTTCCGGCAGAGCGACCATCAGAGACCGGAAACTCCCGCGTTCGACATTGAGAGTTGCCTCATAGTGTGAGAAGAGCGTAGTCTGGTCGAGCCGGACATACTGCAGATGATGTGCGGCCATCTGCAAAGGTTTTCGGGAAACAGTCAGGCTGCCTGAATAGCTGTTGTCCTGATATTGATAACCGAACCGCATGTTGGGAATACTATCCTGCATCGGTTCCAGGCCGGTCAGTTCACTGGGAACCAGATCCCAGTCATTCTCCGCATTGATGACCAGCGTTCCCTCCAGGATTTTGGCCTGGGGCAATTCAATTTGAGGCAAGTTGAGTAGCTGGCCTTCTGTTTCAGGGGGCCAGTTCTCCAGATCGCGATGTGCGGTAATAATCACACGTGCTTCCTGGTTCGCCGGCAGTGCATCCGGGAAAGGAAGGCGTATCTGTTTGGCACCCGCTTCACGAGAGGATTCTTTCCAGTCGATTGGCTGATCTTTAAAAGTCGCTCCCAGAATGGTCCACTCGGCAGGCAGGTTTGCTTCAAACTCAAACATGGGAGCAAACAGGCTTTCCACCGTGGTCACCAGGCGAAGATCCATTCCCTGTTCATTGATGTTGATCACGGTAGATGCTGCCATCTGCACCTCGGAACGTTTTTCCTGCGTGATCAGTGAAATACGAAAATCTTCCTGCCAGAAATCAAAATCCAGGCCCGGCCCCGTAGTCTGTCGCACGGGAGTTCTTTGACGTGTCGCCTGTGCAGTCTGGGCTTTCCGTCTGACATTTCGCGTTCTCTCGACCTGGAGCCGAACTCCTGGCGGGTAGCGGATCAGAATGGATCCGACGTGGGAGTTGACCTTTTCAATGAATAAATCGGGGACATTCCAGTCTTCATCCGTTTCCGTAGTCATGACGCCCCGGCAGATGATCTGTCGTTCGCCCTCGATCGGTTGCCGATAATTCAATGTGATTTCTGTTCGGTTACGATCCCGCATGCTGTCATTCAACGTCCAGGATTCCAGCCCCGTTGATTCCACACTGACAATTTCCAGGGACTGGGGCACACTCAGAATCACCCGATCCAGCGACTGTCCGTAGATATTGAGCGTGGTCTGCGCCTGCCAGGCGACTTTACCGGGACTGACAGAAACACCAATCCCACTCTGTGCGAAAATCAGAGAATCGTTGGTCTGCTGCTGTGACTGCTCGGTAATTTTAATGCTGACCTTACCATCTCCCCCCACCGGGAACTCATAAGCGGCCTGTTCTCCCTCCTGGGAAGTGGATTTCACCTTCAATTCGTTAACCACCAGATGCCGATCAGTGGGAACTTTCATTTTGAACTGACTGGGCACACCGGGCAGTAACTGAAACTGGGAGACCTGATCACTGCCAACCGTATTTAGAGGAGCTGAAAGCTGCAGTTCCAGTTGATGTTCCCCTGCCCCCTTGCTGAATAGCTGCAGTTGCGAATTCTTTCCGGACTGCCGGGCGAGCATGGCAGGCTTCCCGTCCAGTTCGGCCGATTCCAATGCCAGTCCCTGCAGAGGCAATTCGACAGCCGTCAGTTGTTGAGGAAACTGGCGAATCGAAATGCGGGCCTTAATGACTAGTTGCCGATCTGAGAGAGTCGCCTCGTAGACAGCACCATAGATAACAGATCGTGCATCAGGCAGTCCGGTCCCTCCGATATTGGCTTCCGCCTGTTCTTTGAGCGACTCATACTGCGCACGCGGCAACAGCACACCGCTGCGGTCACGCGACATTAAAGCGTCCAGTTGATCCAGGGGCAGATAGACGGCTGTCTCTGGCCAATGAGGCGGCTTCGGTGCGGGCATCGACTGTTTTTGTTTGACAGCCACTTTTTTACTGTTCGTTTTCTGGGCGGGGAGTTCCCCAGTAAACCACGTCGAGAGGCATCCCAGGCAGACTGTGATCGCCAGTGAAAGATTCAGAAATTGGCGTATTTCAGACACACCAGTAACAGCAGGTGCGGATATCGTTTTTGATTTTATATTCATGGCGAACCTCATGCAGTTAGTCGCTCACAGTCGGATTTGATTCAACTCTCGGTGAATCCGTTTTGGTAGTTTCAGACTTATCTGCTATTTCTCGTCAGTCTGGTCATCCTGGAAATCATCGAAGACACCGGGAGGCGGAATTACTGCCACTGATTTGTCGGCAAGGTCCAGCTGTGAATCGTCAGCTTTATGATCAGCGATACCTACGGAGCGGAGTGCTGCGATCGAATACAGAATCCAGATTGCAAACAGAGCCAGAATTCCGTATCGGGCCGCGTAGAGGCCATGCAGAATTTTGTCTGCATTGGTCAGACTGAACATGGCTAACAGAAACCCGAGAACAATCAGCACCGTAACTTTGTTTTCCCAGGGGGTCTTGCGCATGACGACGGCAATCACAACCAGAGCAATTCCCAGAACCCAGCTGTAGAGGGAGAGTTTCCACCAGGAGACTTCAATCTCCGGACTGCCCCCCAGGCGGGTGAAGCTGTAAGCACGGCCCTCTGTCGGAAAATCGATCAGTGATCCAGCTGAAACGCCGATCCAGGAATCGAAAAAGGATGCGTCTGCATCAATCCCACCCCGCTTAGGAATCACGCCGGCCAGATGAGGTTCGAACTCCGATTTAAAATCATCAGAGGAACGAACCAGAGCATAGTCATCCGGCACCCAGATCACGGTTTTCAACTGTTGTACTACTACATTCGCAGCCTGCACACCTCCCAGTCGAGGTAACGGCAATCCCAGCTTACCGCCGGGCGAGTCAGTGATGCGTGGCACGGCCTTCGTAAACATCAGGCTGACGAGGAATGACTCATCTGATGCCTGATCGCGAGAGACATTCACGAAGTAGCTGGTCCAGCCTTCTTCGCTCTCGCTGTCATCTGCTTTTTCCAGCGGAACCGGCTGACCGGCAACAGTGATACTTAAAGGCTCGATGCCCTCGGGCAAAGCGACTTTCAACTGTTGACGCTCGCTGGACTTCATCAGATAGCGACAACGATACGTGGAACGTCCTTCTTTACTGACCACAATTTCCACCAAGGACTTCAGTACGATTGTCTCTACGACTTCCTGGATCTTATGGCGCGTGGAAGCGAGGTCGAGCATGACCGGCTGGCTGAAATAGCGATAAGCGAGAAAACCATCCCGCGGTAGTAATGTCAGCTCTCTCAGGTCGATCGGCTCCAGTTGATCTGACAACTCAGCGGTAGTTACCGAGAGGGTCTTGGACTTGCTGACAGCGATTTCACCATACACGCGTGCGAGTGGTACGTTTCGCGAGCGTGGCTGGTCATCGGTTTTCTCCAACCCCAGCACTTTTAATGGTTGTAAGGCAATCTGCTTCAGGGCTATATCGCCAGAGGGATCCTCGGCTGCTTTCTCTGATTCTTCAGTTTTCTCCTGCCCAGCGTCTTCGTTTTCTTTCGCTTCTTTTTCTCCTTCAGCCGCCGGTTTCTTTACTTCAGGAGCTTTTGCGACTGCCTGCAGGCCTGGTGTGATATCATAACGAACTTCCAGCGTGTAAGGTCCCTGCACATTCCGCTGTGTGATGATCGTCCAGGTCACCCAGCCATCAACGGCCTGCTCGGCCCGGCTTTTCTGTTTGATGGAGGGAGCGGGTGCCGGCGAAAGCGATCTGATTTGAACCAGGTCCGCGATTGCCTCCGGAACAGCGAACCGAAACGTGTCGACGCCAGCGTACTGAACCTGGTAATTGATGCGGCTGGTTACCTCTGCAATCTGTTCTTTGACATTGATGGAGGTGGCGACATCAGCCACCAGTCGTGTCGGTTTGATCTGAATCTCAACCGGAATCACCACGGGACGCCGGTTGTATTCCCATACCGAAGCCAACGCCAGCCGAGTTGACAGTCGCTGCTGGGGGCTGTTGGCCGGCTGGGCACCAACCACATCCGGGTTACTGATAATCAGCTCCATCGATTCCGGTGCATACAGGGCAATCTGACCTGTCTCACGTTCGACGTCGGTCGCTTCCAGAATGGGAATATTGACCGTTCCGGAAAGGTCATCCTGAGCCAGATTCCGATGCCCGCGAACCTGCAGTTTCAGTTTTCCTTGAAATTTCTGTTGCAGGGATACCGTCAGCAGATGGGACTCTTTGTCGAAGTTGTATTCTTTCAACCCGGAAACATTCACGGAATCGATCTCCAGATCTTCGGGCACTTTCAACTGGAAGGAAAAGATTCCGGCCCGCTGGATATCATAATTGAGCTGCGCTGTGACTTTGATTTCGTCTTCACCGAAATAGCAGTCCGTCTGTTGCGCAACGAAGATTCGGGGTTCGAGGGGCTGCACACGGATCTGCAACGTTGCCGAGGGATTGAAAAAGCGATAGTAGACAGCTCCGAGTCGGCGGATGTTCTCCGGGATACCATTAGCTTCGCTGCGGGTCACACCTTCAAAATTCGTGACGGTGAAGGTCATGGTCTCACCCGCGTCGATGGCAATCTGGCCGCTTTCCCGGATGACGTCCAGGGCATGAATTCCGTGCGTCGCGGAATCGGAGAGTCCCAGGATCTCAAACGGCTCTTCGGGAATTTCTTTTTCAGTATGCACTTCGATCTGTGCGTCGTCCTGTAACTGATTCAGAAATTCAACCTGTATCACCTGACGTCCATCGCCCTTTTCAACTTTCCAGCTCTTGATTTTTGTATTGGCTGATGAGAGATCCAGAATTCGGTCATTGAGGGGAACCGCGATGCGTGCCGATTTCATGTCCCCCCGCAGGACATCGTATTTTAAAGTCGCCTGGGTATGTACCAGTCCATCACGAATGAAAACCAGAGTAGAGTTCTCGACACTGGCCAGCAGGTCCATCTCCGGCTTGCTGCTTTCCCGGGGATACCAGAGCACACTGATCTGATTGGTGGCTCCGACAGTCGATTTCACAACGGTCGATTTCTCAACGGTCGATTTCTCAGCTGACTTCGCGGGCAGGCGGACCAGTTGCGGATTGATTTTGACAGTCTGATCCGGTTCGGGAATCGTGAGATCCAGGGTGGTGATGCCTACTGTCGGGCAGGCAAACTGAAACTGATGTCCTTCCGGCGAATTTTTCACCCGCGTTAACAGTTCAATCTGAACCTGGTGTTCGCCTTTTTCGGACAGGAGCAGCGCGTACTGCCCCGGCCCGGTGCCGCGCAGAAAGACCTTTGATTTTTCTGAAGTGACTTTACCAATGGCGGCATCACCAAACTGCAGGGGCAGCTCGACCCAGGGATCACCCATCACCTGAACGGTCAGATTACATTGGATCCGGGCGACATTCTCTTCGATCGTGGCCGTGTAAGACGAGCTCGTCACCACAGCTTTGACAGGAAACTGAATCTTCCCGTCCGTCCCCAGTCCCGCTGACTGCGACCAGAGTTTCAGATACTCGACATACGGCATGAAAACCGTTGCATCCGATTTCTGGAATACGTCCTTGATATTCTTGAAAGGGATATAGATCAGGCGATCCCAGTCATCCTGTTCTTTCCCTGATGAATCAGCCTCGCCAGCGGCAGGTTTCTCTGCTTCGACTTTGGCTTGAGCGAGTGCCGGGCGGGACACTCCTCCTAGTAATGTGCATGCCAGACAGATCAGAAGAACGAAACGAGGAGTGCATCTCAGACAGCGCATGTAACCCACCTTTTGTACATTACTCAGTACCCTGGCATCTGTAGAGAATGGACAGCAAACAGGGTAATCGCGTAAAAAGCGTCAAATTCAGAGTTTATAGAATTAAGTATAGTTTTTTTGGCTCATTCACTGGAAGATTGGACGTCTGTGAGAGATGCGAAATTGCGAAAAAATTAAAAAATTTCACAAAATGCTCGATTAAGGGAAGAGAGTCTGCTTTCAACTTTTTCCAGTCCGTTAACAGGACGTTTAGATCTGGGAGTCCCGACCAGCTTCCCCACCTGCTTGCTTCCACTGTCAGTACTGTTTAAGTTCAATAGCTGCTCTTAACGAAACATCTGAGCTAATGCGTTCTAATCAACTCGCTTCAGGAAACAGCCACATGCAGTGCCGACACCGAATCTCCTCGACATCTTTACTCATCCTGGCCGTTTCTCTTAGCGTGCGATCTCTGTTCGCCGGCGATCTGCAAATTGTTCCTTTCAATCAGGATGTCACTCCTGAGTTGGGACAGCCTGTGGCATATGCTCCAGCGCGGAAAATTGTGACGCCCCTATATGCCCGGGGAGTGGTCCTGCTCTCTGATGAAGCGCCGGTCGTTCTGTGTGCCGTGGATGCGATTGGCATTGGAAACGAAGGCTACGATACCTGGCGTGAAAAGCTGGCTGAAGCTGCCGGAACCACACCGGAGCGGGTTGCCGTTCATTCCCTGCATCAACACGACGCCCCCCGGATCGATTTTGCCACCGGTCGTATCCTGGAGAACGAGGGACTGGGAGGCTTGAAATACGACAATGCCTACGGTCTGCAGTACATCCAGAAAGTGGCGAGTGCCATTCGTACGGGTTTAAAACAACCACAAAAGGTAACACATCTGGGTATTGGCAAAGCAAAAGTCAACAAGGTGGCATCGAATCGCAGACTGCTGGGCGATGATGGCAAAGTGCGACTGATGCGCTGGAGCAAGTCAAAAGCCCCTGAAGCGATAAATGCACCGGAAGGAGTGATTGATCCCTACCTGCGTTCAATCTGTTTCTGGAACGGTGAGAAACCGATCGCTGTTCTGAACTACTATGCGACGCATCCCCAAAGCTATTACGGTCAGGGAGATGTCAATTATGAATTTGTCGGCATGGCCCGGGAGGCACGCAATGAGGCATTACCAGGTACACTCAACGTTTACTTCAACGGCGCTGCAGGCAATATTGCCGCCGGCAAGTACAACAATGGCGAGCCTGAAATGCGTCCAGTTCTCGCACAGCGAATTGAGAAAGCCATGCAGCTGGCATTTGAGACTCAACAGAAAGTTGCTGTGAATCCCGAGGACCTGCACTGGAAGACCGAAATGACAGCGCTACCCGTCGCGTCACACCTGGATCCTGAACAGCTCAAGTCAATCATCGAGGACGCAAGTAAAACTCCGCGCGAACGAGCCTCGGCTGCATTCAACCTGGTCTGGTACCAGCGGGCCAGCCAGGGACATCAGATTCCCATCACCTGCCTGCACCTCAAATCAGCTTCGATCCTGCATCTGCCGGGTGAACTGTTCATCGAATATCAGCTGAAAGCACAGGAACTGGCTCCCGGCCGAACGGTCTGCCTGGCGGCCTACGGTGACTATGGTCCGGGCTACATCTGCACCGAAATCGCTTACAGCCAGGGAGGCTATGAGTCGAGCCCCCGCGCCAGCCGGGTTGCACCACAAGTCGAAACGGTATTAAATACCGTGATCGAAAAACTGCTCAAGTCGGCACCGGAGCAGTAAGCTCACAACTCCGGTAGCCGGCTCCCTCTTCAGTTCGCCATGGCCGAAAGTTTGGGAAGCAGAGTTACTGATCGTCGCATCACTTCTACACCCTTCGATTTGACGGAAATATAATATTTCCCGGGTGCCAGGATCTCCTCGGGATAGAACTGGAAGATGGCCCGCAAGTTTTCCCGGGTCGCAATCTGACCGGTGCGATATACGATGCGGCCACTCTCTTCACAGAGATGACAGTCCACCCAGAGATCTTCATGAGGCGGGTTCAGACTGCATTGAACGAGAATTGATTCTCCCAGTTCAAATTCAGATTTGCGGTTGATCAACCAGCCACCCACCATCTGCGTTCCGACATCGACAGAGAGAAACTTGTCTTTTTCACGCATCGTCTGTTCGGGCCTGAGCATCTCCGCTACAAGTTCCGGCTCGACTTCGTGCAGCGTCATCCGGCCTTCGGGGCGACGGATTCCATACAGATCCTGCTCGTATTCAGCATAAACTCCCAGAGCCAGTACTGCCGCGATTCCGGTGACCCAGGCAGTGGGTGATTTCCAGCTGGCAACCGGCTGGGGGCGGAACTGTTCAATCAGAGCTCTGCAACGGTCCAGGTTACGCTGGAACCAGCCTCCCCGGCGATAGAGTCTCCGCAGACGGGCAGACACCCATTGCACATCCGATTCTTTCAGGAAACAGAAATAGATCGCGATGGAAATCATCGGGAAGATGTAAAGCCCTAGTGAGAACAGCGTACCGATATGGAACGACGCTCCCAGAGCCAGTGCGATGGGACGTCCCCATTTACGCCAGACTACAAAGATGAAGACAATTTCCCAGACAATCGCCACGTAGGACATCACCGATACAATAATCGGGTACAGCGTGAGATATTCTCCCAGTGGATGCGGGTTATTATAGCGGGACATGGCCCAGTAAATGATCTGATCCCCTTCCAGGTACCCAGGCGTATGCAGCTTTGTAATCGCAGCACCGAAGTAAATCAGGGCGATCAGAATCTGCATCAATCGCTGCGGCCAGACTTCAAAGCGGGGTGGATCCAGTTTCGCATACTGGGGCCAGTTGCGTGCTGCTCTCTTCCCTTTCAGCCAGCTGTCAACCGACCAGACGGCACCACAATGAGACAGGGAGAGAATAAACAGGACATGGGTAGAGATGGCCGAATATTTGGTCGCCATGCTGATACAGTCCATAAAACAGAAGTAGGTATAGAGGATCAGGGACGCAACCAGCGAGAAGCGCGTCATCCAGCCAATACTGCTGCAGAACAGGAAGAATGCCAGGGCGGTAAATAGTCCAACGGCGACCGTGCCGGGCAGCACGGGAAGGTAGTCATAATAACGAAACAGGTCTGCCAGTGGTGCAGGAGCGCCATCTGCAGAAAACAGTTCCCGGGCAAAAGGCCAGCGGGTGCAGACGGTTCCCAGCAGAACCAGGGGAACCAGCATCCGGACAATCGCCAGTCCATAAGGTACTTCTTTTGCAAAAAAGAACTGACGGAAGCGATCACGAAGTTTTCCGGTTTGTGTTGAAATCACTTCTGGAGCATCCATGCTTGCAATCCTGTTTATTGTAGCGAATCGAAATCAAAAGAATGGGAAACGGCAGATACCGCTGAAATCAGGTTTCTCAGTTACCGACGGGCGAAGAGAGATGCACGGGAACATCCGGATCATGCTGGAAGCCGGCATCCATGACCTGCTGACCGACGGTTGTCGCGAAGAACGAACGCCCACGATTCATATCTGATAAGAGACGTGGATTATCACTGACCTGCAGCGTTCGCTGACGCGTCAACCAGGGCACATAGGTTTGTGCGACCATCCCATCCGGAGTAATGACTTTTCTCAGACGATAATAGTTCTGAAAGTCCTTCTGCTCCTCATAGCGTTGATCCCAGACGGCATCGGGCAGATTATATTTCTTGCACCAGGCTTCCTCGATGCACATGATCCGCAGCATCGGTTCGTGATCCGTTTTATCGAGCGTATTCATCGCCATGCGGACCCAGGCATCCCCTGTCGTATCGTAGTGACGACGTCCCAGTCCTCCATAGGGGTAGTAATCACCCCAAGGCCCGGGAGACAGTTCGTAATACTTGCCGCTGATCCCTTCCCCAATGATGTGTGTGCGGATCGAATAAGCGGACCAGCCACAGAACATATCCCAGACGATGTAGTACATCCCGGGATGACTGCCGGTACGAAATGTGAATGTGTGACAGAAAATGCCAAACAGCAAAATACCGATATATCCGGTGATTGTCAGACAGCTTAAGCCGCGTTTTAATAATCGCATCAGTGTCGCCTTCCCTGGCTCAACAGTGAGATCAATTTTTGTAAGACTTTGTCAAAACGAAGATTACAAGCACGTGGATTCGGCAGCTTCTGCCGGAAATCGCCTGGAATCTTCGTTCTCAGAGGCGGCAATATCGCTGATCTTGGATCTCAGGTCAATAGCAACCTCTTTGTCCGATTTAAGTCACTAATGAGATAGCCATTGAGAGGATTCAAAGGGCTGCATCAACGGGAAACGTGCTTTTGAATCGCAGCAAAGATCCCGTCCCAGAGATACTCTTCCGCTTCTGCATCAATCTGCAAACCGACGTCTTTCGCAGCCTGAGTTGTCACGGGGCTGATACTGACCAGACGGGTTCTACTTCCCAGATGCTGACGGATATTATCAGTCAACAGCCGACTGAAATTACGGGCAATCGAAGGGCTGCTGAGTCCAATCCAGTCGATCTCTCCTGATTCCAGCAGTTCCAGGCTCTCAATTTCCCAGCTGGCGACATCGTGATTTTCGTAAACCACAATCTTATCGACCGTCGCGGAAACTTCTGCTAGCTCTGTCTGCAAGACTTCACGGCCCCGGTTGGCTCCCGCCCAAAGAATCTTCTGACCTTGGACCAGTGGCTTCAGGGCCGCGGCCAATGCTTCGGCCCGGTACTGATCGGGAATCAGATCCGCCCGCAAATGAAACTGCTGCAGCGCCTCCGCAGTCGAGGGACCGATGGTCGCGATCTTGAGCCGGGCTAGTTTCCGCGCATCATAGCCTGTTTCCCACAAGCGGTTCAGAAAATAGTGAACTCCGTTCGCGCTGGTAAAGACCAGCCATTGATATTCATCTAAACCCGCGATGGCGGCATCCACTGGTTCCCAGTCCGCGGGAGGACCGATTTCGATGGTCGGTAACAGTACCGGTTGCGCCCCCAGTTCCAGAGCCCGTTTGATTTCTGGCTCTGACTGTTCTTCAGCACGGGTAATTCCAATCCGCAGACCGAATAAGGGTTTTTGTTCGAACCAGGCAATCTGATCGCGCAGGGAAACACAATCGCCGATGACGATCAGTGAGGGGGCCACCAGGCCTGCCTGTCTGACCTGTTCGGGAAGTTGCGAAAGTGTACTTTGAACGGTTTTCTGAAAGGGAGTCGTCCCACGACTGATAACCGCAGCAGGCGTCTCCTCTGCTTTTCCGACCTGCATCAGAGATTCGACAATCCGCTCCAACTTATGCAGCCCCATGTAGAACACCAGCGTTCCGGGGAATTTTGCCAGGACGTCATAGTCCAGTGAAGAATCTGGCTTGGTGGGGTCTTCATGACCGGTGATCAGTGCGACCGCAGATGCATGTGCCCGATGGGTCACCGAGATCCCGGCGTAGCCGGCGGCAGCGGTTGCTGCTGTAATTCCTGGTACGACCTCAAATTCGATGCCCGCATTCCGCAAAGCAGCGGCTTCTTCACTGCCGCGACCGAATATAAAGGGATCTCCCCCTTTGAGGCGAACGACGGTCTTTCCTTCCAGGGCAGCGGAAATCAGACGCTGGTTGATTTCGTCCTGCTGCAGTACGCGTCGGTTTTTACAACCTTCCGAGACGCGACAGGTTCTTTCAACTTCCGAGGAAACATGCTGCAGGATCAGGGGATTCACTAATCCGTCATACAGAATCAGGTCTGCCTTTTGCAGGCACTCTATCCCCTTGAGGGTAATCAACCCAGGGTCGCCCGGACCGGCGCCCACTAAATAAACTTTCCCCCCTGCCATCAGATCTGTTTCGCTCCCTGACTGTAAAAATACCTGGTTTAACGGTCAGCCGAGTATTATAGCAGAGAATCTGAGGATAGCGAGTTGCTTAGAAATCGTACCAGGTACCAAATCCAAAGAACTGTTCGGAGTTATTATAGAACTGATACTGGATGGTTTTTCCGTCGATATACTGCAGACCAACGCGGAACAGGTGATTGTTCCGGTCACCACGCCACTGCCAGCCGACCATCATACTGACGTTACCACCCCAGTTGACTTCCTCGCGCAGATATGCGTTCACAGCCCAGAAGGGGGCTCCCTGAAAGCCATTGTGTTCGACAGGACTGAACTCAGCACCAAACTGCAGTTCCCAGGGCTGTGCCCCACCATCGACGTTAAAGGCGTATCCAAGTTCGGCATACAAACGTAAATCGGGATCCGGGAAATAACCGCCCCCCAACACAAACGCATCACGTACGTAATTGATGCGCTGAAAGCTGGGGTTGCGCACCATGTATTCATCGCCGGCATGCGAACTGGTATGATAATAGGCGAGCTTTGCCTGATAGGCACCACGTCTCCAGGTCAAAGGGACCCCAACGCGATAATCGGTCGCTTCAACATCAAATTCTTCTTCCAGATTCAGACGGGGAGGGCCTGCGCCTTCTACATCCAGCTGCCAACCTTCCAGCACATCATCGTTTAATGAACCATAACGCAGAATCCCGACGCGGGCCCCTGCTTCCAGTTCCAGCTGCCAGCCGATGTCTTTTTCATGCAGCACGGCCATGGCCATTCGAGGTTCTTTGGGCCCCGCCAGATACGAAGTATACAGCAGGTCTGTCGGCAGGACGGTCCAGCCCCAGCAGTTTTCCTGACAGAGTTGTTCAATCGAGTCCGTGTAACTGCCAGCTGGCTCTGGGATGGTCTCCAGGGTGGAAAATTCTGGATCTTCCGCCAGCAGGTCGGGACCGTAAAGAGTATCCGTCGCCTGAACCTGTCGAATCTGGGTCACGCTTTTACGCGAACTGACACTGTCCTGGGCATAAAGTGGAGGCAAGCGATCTGCAATTCCCCGGTTCCAGTCTGCGGACCGGACCGGCGAGGACTCATGTAGCGGAGCACCTAACTGTATCGGGTTACCAGCCGGTGATGCATATTGTTTTTCCAGAAACGCTTGAGCCTGTGTGGGATGCGAAGGGGGCTGTCTCTGCTGAATGGCATGCGGTGAAGGAGCCAGAAAGGGCCTTTGACTGTTTGGCTGCTGTGCCTGCAACTCCGTTTGAGCAGCGCAGAAAGACAGCACCAACAGCATCATTGTCTGTATGGATGATGGATAAAATAACCTCACCTGTGAGGCTCCTTAGGTGAACCTCAGCAGAAGATTGCTGAGACTGTATTGTAGTTATGAGTGAGAGAGGATCAGGAGATCTGAAAATTGAGAGAGAGGTGGTTACAGATGAGATGATCCGTGGAAGTGGGACGGAGTATAGCGAGATGTGCAAGGTCAGAAAAGGCGAATTCGGCCTGGATCCGGAATCAGACAGTTCCCTGTCTGATTCCGATATATATCTGATAAGTCATTACTGAATAATCACTTGCATGCCGAACCAATTTATGCAATCCCCAGATCGCACCGGGCATGACCGACAAGAATTTTCAGAAAAAAATGATTCTGAACGCAAATTACTTGATATGTAGACTGTCTTTATCACTCATCTGCAGAACCTGACCATGGTGCAGCGTTTTGACGACTAATCCCGCATCGGTAAAGAATCGGATCTGAGCGGTATAATGAAATTCGTGTGATTCTCCCGCTCGCAGGCGATACGGCCCTGTCCAGGGCATGGAAGGTCCCTTCAATTCATATAACAACGGAGTCTTCGTCGTATTGACAATTTTGGTAGCTGGAACCTGAGTTCCTTCCAGAATTGTGAAGAAGTAAGAATTATGTACCGGGTCTCTCTCCACAAACCAGTGATCCCGCACCTGGTTCAGCCATTCAGCCTGAGCCCGTTCCTGGTCTTCTGTCAGTTCAGCAAAACGAGAATATTCTGCCAGTAAAAGTTTGGCGATTTTGGCAGATTCCGATTTCGGATACAGGCGAATCACCTTGGCGGCAATCCGCTTCTGTTGTGAAAGCACCAGCTTCTCCACACCTTTCAGAAGTTCCTGAGCAGCCTGCTCCTGCTCCTCGGGAGTCAGTTCGGCCGGCTTGGCATCTGTGGCAAACGGATCTTTTTGGGCATAGACAGATGGTGAAATGAGTGTCACCCCGACCAGCAGCACCAGAACAGAGAGCACAGAATGTTTGAAAGACTGTTTTTTCGAGTAGATGACCGGGGTCATAGATCTCACCTCAGCAATAACAACACGGATATCAAAACACGTACCTTTAATGTACACGGTAAACCGGAGGTGAGCCGATTTCACCTGTTGAAACCAGTCGATTTTTTATACAGAATCGAGCTGACGTCGATTTCTTTTCCGTCAGAGGTGTCTTCCGTACATTCTTCACAAGCACATTATCCCCAATAAGTTAACAATCGAATGGAAATTCATGTTTCTGATCAGGTGGCCAGAGCAGACATCTCCGGTCAAATCGCATAAAATAGACACGACGACTGGGAAGAGAAATTGTCCTTGGGGCAGTTCAGATTTCATAGAAAGATTATCTACCAATGGCCAGCAACTCCCGCCCTCAATATGGGCGTGTCTGGATTACTTTTCTGCGTAACTCACTGATTCGTGAAATGACCTTTCGTGGTAACCTGATAATCACGATTGTCACCCGTGGATTCTGGTTCGCAGCGCAGTTGATTCTGTTCGATATCATTTACCGCAACGTCAATTCCATTAATGACTGGACACGCGAAGAATATTTCGCGTTCATGGCGACCGGGATGTTGATCAATGCGATCGTGGAAACATTTTTCATGCCCAACTGCGCCAACTTCAGCGAATTGATCAGGAATGGAAATCTGGACTTCGTCCTGCTTAAGCCCATCGATACGCAGTTCCTGGTTTCATTTGAAAAAGTTAATCTGGCAATGTTAAATCAGATTGTGCTCGCGGGAGCCCTGCTGCTCTACGCGCTGGCACATACGACGCAACTCGAACCGGCGCTGTCAGTACTGCAGTATCAGATTCAGGCGGGACAATGGAGCTGGCTGCTCCACCTCTGTCTGCTGGGCACGGGACAGATCCTGATGTATTGTCTGCTGCTGATGATTGGTGTCGCCTTTTTCTACAGCCTGATGATTGCGCTGGCCAGCAGCAGTATCTGGTTCGGGCGGAATCAGGGCCTGTATGACTTCTGGTTTTATATTACCGTGTTTGCCCGTTATCCACGCAGTATTTATAGTGGCTCTCCCACTGGAGAGATCCTGCAGTTCGCCTTTTCGTATGTAATCCCGATCCTGCTGGTCGTTACAATCCCAGCTCGTCAATTACTTTCTAAAGCGCTTGAGCCATCTTGGATTACACTGGTCTCTATTTCAATTACCCTGGTGCTGCTGTTTGTTTCGCGTTGGATTTTCAAATGGTCTCTGAACAGTTATCGCAGTGCCAGCAGTTGATATAGCGAGCCTGACCACTAGACTGAAACTGTTTACTGTTGAGTAGAATATGAATATTGTCATCATGGGTGCGGGAACTGTGGGCACATTTGTCGCTGACACGCTCTGCGCCGAACAACATAACGTCACCATCATTGACCAGTCGCGCCGTGCCCTGGAACAGATTGAAGAACGGGTCGACGTGCAGACCATCTGTGGCTCTGCCTGTGATTCCGCCATCCTCTTTCAGGCAGGTGTCCTGGGAGCAGACCTGTGTCTGGCGGTAACCAGCCAGGACGAAGTCAACATGGTTGGCGCCAGCCTTGCCAAAGCCATGGGTTCCCGACGTTGTGTCGCCCGGGTGTTCAATCACGCCTATCTGAATCTGAGCACCTTCGACTACCAGCGGCATTTCAACATCGACCGACTGCTCAGTCTGGAACATCTGACGGCCCTTGAACTCGCAAAGCAGATCGGAGAGCCGGGCCTGTTTGCGGTGGAGAACTTTGCCCGCGGCGAAGTTGTGATTCAGGTGCTCGACGTACAGCCCGGGGTCAAAGCGGACGGTGTGTTGCTCCGGAATCTTAAGCTGCCCAGCGGTGTACGCGTAGGCCTGATTTCGGACGGCAACAGTACGTCTATCGCTGGTGCAGATAATGTGATTGAAGCCGGGCAGATTGTGACGTTGATCGGCACCCAGGAGAACATCGATAAAGTACATCGCATGTTCCAGCACAAGCGGGCCTTGAAGTTCCGCGTCATTATCGCCGGCGGTGGAAATATCGGTTTCAACCTGGCGCGTATTCTGCAGAAGAAAGAATACTCGGTAACAATTCTCGAAACCGATCCGCAACGTTGTGAATTTCTCTCCCGACACCTGAGTTCCACAACCGTTCTGCACGCGGACGCAACCCGCCGCACGGAAATGGAAGAGGCTCGAGTCGGAAAGGCTGATGTTTTCGTCGCCGCGACCGGACGGGATGAGGATAACATCGTGTGTGGTGTGGAGGCCAAAGAGCTGGGAGCAGACCGCATCATGAGTATTGTGCGTCGGCCCGATTATGCCAACGTGCTGGAAAAACTGGGGATCGATGTCGCCGTCAGTCCCCGGGAAGTCATTACCCGTCAGATCATGGGAATGGTTCATTCCGGACCTGTGATCAGTCACTCAGAAATTGGCGGGGGCAACTCGCTGATCCTGGAAGTCGAGGTTCGAAAGAATTCTCCCATTACCCAGGCCAAGCTGAAGGATATCAAATTGAAGCAGGCACTGATTGCTGCGGTCGTGAAAGAGGACTGTGTCCGTGTACCCGGTGCCGATGATCAGATACAGTCGGGCGATACCGTAATTCTGTTGTGTGAGAAAGACAATCTGAACGAAATCCTGCCGCTGTTTAAAACGGTCAAACAGTAGAATCGGCACAGACTGCCCGGGTGTGATCTCCAGCAGAGATTCTCAAACTCTCTCCCATCCCGCTGCCGAATCTAGTCTATACTTCATATGCAGTGTTCTTAAACTTGGTCCCGGGATCTCTCTGCATAGACTGATTCTGATTTTCGAATACAGACAGCGGGTTGCGTTCATGATCGATCGTAGAAGTTCCAATAACCGGCGTTCCGGAGATGAACGTCGTAATTATGAGAGACTGGAAGCAGGCATCGAAGTCCGCCTGCTGAGATCCGGCAGCGGTTCAGGTCATGAACCTTTAGAGGGAACTGTAAGTGATGTTTCCGTTGACGGTCTGCGCATGCTGCTGGACGTGGCTTTGACCATCGAAGAGACACTGCTGGTACAGGTCCATAGTGCAGGCGAGCATCTATTTAACTCGACCGCTCGAGTCGTCTGGCAGAACCAGAATGGTTCCGGAAAATACGTCACAGGCTGTGAGCTGTGTGTGTTTCTGACCAACAAACAGTTTAAAACTCTCAAAGAGTTCATCGGTAACCAAATCACTCCTGTCTCACTGTCGCATGATCGACGTGGCTGAAACTTGGACTGACCGGTTTCAACCAATCGTATAGCCACCATCGACTACGATTTCCTGCCCGACAATAAAGCGCGCTGCATCGGAAACCAGAAACACGGCTGTTTCTGCGATGTCTTCCGGCTTCCCGAAACTACCGGATATTAAGCGCTGACTGATCTGCGTCGCGACTCCCGCCAGCTGTTCCTCATTCAGACCGACCTGACTCCAGATGGGAGTCTTGATCGGCCCCGGCGCGATTGAATTGACGCGAATGCCGCGCGGGCCCAGTTCCGCAGCCAGGGTCTGTGCCAGAGATTTTACCGCAGCCTTCGACGCCGAGTAGGCAGCCAGCCCTGGAAAGCCGACCTGAGTGAGAAAAGTGGAGATAAACAGAATCGAAGCGCCTTCGCTCAAATCCGGCAGGAAAGTGCGCACGGTCTGCAGGGCACCATGAAAATTCACATTAAAGGTTTCGTCGATTGCTGAACGCGAGGAGTCTTCAATCGGGATCACCCGTGCCAGCCCTGCGTTGGGCACCAGAATATCGACCCGCCCGAAGCGGCGCTTGGTTCCCTCGGAGAGTCGCAGCAGATCCTCGTCACTGGTCACATCCCCGTCGATAACCAGCGTTCGTGCCGGATAGCGGGCTTCCAGTTCTTCCAGCAATTCGCTCCGGCGGGCGAACACAACGACCTTGGCCCCTTCATTCAGAAAATGCTCTGCAATGGAGCGTCCAATGCCACTGCTTGCGCCTGTGATAACGGCAACCTTATTAAACAGACGATCGGTCATGAGCTCCCTCTGTGAGTCAAATCGCAGTCCGCGCTGCAGTAGTCCTCTCCTGCAGGGGTGAACGGTTCTCGCCGGAGAGAGTAGAAAACCTGCGATCAGCTATACCAGTTCATTCTTGCAATCGCAAGCTTCGGATCGCTGCTTAGTGGATGAGAATGAACTCATTGGAGTTGAGGTAGGCCCAGTAGACATCCTGGTAGCTCTGCTGAACTGCGATCTGGGGAGGCACGTTGCGGGAGGTCAGATACCGGGTCCGCTCCTTGACCAGCCGTTTGAGTTCGGTCAGTTCTCTGGATGTGGGATAACGCGTCAGCGCAGCCAGACTCAGTTTCTTGATGCGGGCATCAGGCGAGCGTTCTTTGATTGCCGAGGCCAGGATGGTATCTTTCCGATTATAATCCAGGCTATTCTGTACCAGGGGACCATTCATCATCAGCAGAGCCTGGGTGATGGTACCGTCGAAGGTGGTC
Source organism: Gimesia sp. (assembly GCF_040219335.1). Lineage (NCBI taxonomy): Bacteria > Pseudomonadati > Planctomycetota > Planctomycetia > Planctomycetales > Planctomycetaceae > Gimesia > Gimesia sp. The sequence goes on from NZ_JAVJSQ010000014.1 coordinate 73,085, forward strand.
GTTTCGTCATTCTCTTCATTCTGATGAGTGTAGACAAACTGCTGCAGCCATTGATCGCGTTTCTGCATCTTCTTCCAGGCCGACTGATAGTCAGTAACGATCTCCGCCGGATTGGTTGTTACCAGCAGTGAATCATAAAGCTGCTCTACCGTCATCTGCTTTACATACATCCGGCTGAAATTGGGAGTGCTGCCGTCATCCGGATCGTCGGATGCGTTATCGGCAGTAAACTGACTGCTGAGTCGATAGGCGTCTGACAGGCAGATCCACTGAATCAGCTGTTTGATGTTATAGTTACTATCAGCAAACTGCCGGGCCAGTTCGTCCAGCAGTTCGGGATGTGTGGGTGAATTGTGGTAGCCCATATCGTCGATCGGTCGAGTGAAACCGTAAGCGAAAAAGTGAGCCCACATCCGGTTGACCATCGCCCGCGCCAGTTGATCGGTTTTGCCGGAGGTCATGAGCTTCGCCAGCTCCTGACGACGATTTACATTCGGACCTTCGGGAATTTTCACACCGGCAAATTTAGGATAAGCGGGCTGCATCAATCCCTGTCGGGTTTCGTAAAACGTCGTACCGCCATCACGCAGGGAGACCAAAGCCAGTTGAGTCTGATCCTTTTCCCCTTTTTTGTCAGTCCGTTTTTTGCGTACGATCTTCGTCTGCTTGAAAAAACTGTTGATTTCCCAGAACTGACTCTGGGTGGCATCATTGAAGGGATGATTATGGCACTGCGTGCATTGAATCTGCGTTCCCAGGAACAGACGGGTTGTGATTGCGGTCGCTGGAACAGCCTGGTTGTTCAAATGAGCCAGCAGAAAGTTTGTGGCGCCGTTGCTATCGGCGTCACCTTCAGCAGCCACCAGATCGAATACGATATCATTCCAGGGACGGTTATCATCAAAGCTCTGTACCAGGAAATCCTGTAATGCACGGCGGTTAATTCCGCGCGAAGTGGACCGACCAATTAACAGACGGGTCCAGATCGTCGACCAGTTCGTTACGTAAGAGGGATTTTCCAGTAGCTTCTGAACCAGTTGCTGGTGTTTGTCAGGCTGTTTGGACTTCAGGAAGTTTTCGGCCTCTTCAGGTGTTGGAATGCGACCAATCACATCGAGGTAGACCCGACGGACCCACTCCGCGTCAGTGGCAGCAGGAGAAGGTGTAATATTCGCAGCCTGCCAGCCATCCTGAATCCGATGGTTGATAAAAGTAACGATCGCTTCATCAGACGCATCCGCAGGGAGCTTCTCTACCGGTGGTAATGCTTTCGGCTTGGCTGCCACCAGAGGCTGGTCTGTAAGCTGAGTGACGGTTCCATCCTGACGCAGTCGCAGCATGGGATGCTGTGAAGAATCGAACCGGGGAGACCGCCGTGTACCATCTTCAGTGACCAGCGTTTCCTCAGGCCCTGGTGTCAATTCAGACGGGGTTTGCTGGTTGTCAGCCAGTTGAGGTTCGGTGGAGGGTCCTCGAAATACATACCAGACCACAACCACCAGCCCCAGAACTGCAGTCGCTGCCAGCCCGGCCCGGGACAGCGATCTACGACGAACCTGATCATGAGGCTGCTTCAGCACCGGCAGCTCTGCGTCAGTAACAGGGGATGCAACGGCCATCTCAGCGTCGGAGCCTAGTGCCTGATCCCAGTACAGTGTTCCATGCAGGTGCGCATAATTCAGGTAGTACTGCATCGCGTCCGGATTGGAGAGAACGATCTCTTCCAGCCTCTGCTGCTCTTCAGCAGTCAGACGCTCCTCGCACAATGCTTCCATAAGCAAAGAAAGCTCAGCTAATTGTACTTCCTGCTTACTCATGACTATACGACTCAGCTGCAATGTAACGGTTAATGCATTCAAATAATGTGCGACGAACCCGGCCCAGTGACTGATAAACCGAATTCACAGGGCGTCCCAGATCGTCAGCCAACTCTTTTCCCTGATTACTTCCCTGATAACGTCTTTGAATCAGTTCACGGTCTTTTTTACGTAATTTCGCGAGGCAGAATGTCAGGGCATTCCGCCGTAGTTCGAACAGGTCCTGGTTCTCTTTGACGGCTTCTGCCACCTGTGAGACAAACTCATCACTGAACTGGTGCTTGTCGCGACCACGCTTTTTCCGATATTTCAGAATTTCATAATGTGCGATCTGGCAGGCCCAGGCAAAAAAATTGGTTCCGACCTCAAACTGATCTGCCTTCTTCCAGATAACCAGATTCGTATTCTGCAGAATCTCTTCCGCTTCCAGTGGATGTGGAATCATCGAGAGAATGTAGAGGTAGATACGTCGCTGATGCCTGGTAAACAGCGAAATGAATTCCCGACTCTCTTCCGATGACGTATCTGGAAAAGCAGGTAGATCGGTCGAACTGGTCAATGGACTGCCCAATCTTTTACATCAATTTCAAATATCACTTTCCAGCAGAAACGAGACTAAAACAGCGGAAGCCCCTGCGAGCATCCGCTGTTTTATGGCTTCATTCAGCTGATCATCAGACTGAGACTAACCGATCAGTTCTTTAATCGGAGTTCCACCATTGGCCAGCTTCATCGGACGACCTCGTTTTGAGGTATGTACGATATCCAGCGGAATACCCAGAGAGTGAGCTACAGTTGCCCACAGATCGCCGGGCAGGTAGCTCTTGCCTTCGATGCCGATACCATCGCTGTCGGTCTTACCGATGGCCTGACCGTTCTTCAGTCCGCCACCACCGACCATGGCGGTCCAGCTGGCGGCCCAGTGGTCACGACCGACGTTCTGGTTGATCCGCGGTGTACGACCAAACTCACCCATACAGACGATGGTCACATCATCCAGCATGCCGCGCTGTTTCAGGTCAGTCACCAGAGCAGAGATCCCTTTATCCAGCTGAGGCAGGTTCTGATTCTTAAGTGAATCAAATACGCCCTGATGCAGGTCCCAGCTGCCAACCGAAGCGGAGACTTCAACGAAAGGCACACCAACCTGGACCAGACGACGGGCCAGCAGCAGTCCCTGTCCGAAGTTGCCGGTACCGTAGGCGTCTTTGACAGCAGCTGGTTCCTGATCAACTTTGAAGGCTTCCATCTGGCTGGAAGTCATCAGGTTGACGGCTTTCTTGTAGATGTCCTTGTGAGAGTTGGCGGACTCACCACGCTTGGATTTAATGAATCCGGACTCCAGAACCTGGAGCATATCCAGCCGCTGACCCAGACGCTGTTTTTCAGCCATGTTGATATCAGCGTTCTGAATAGTTCCATTGCTGGACACTACGAATGGCGAGTGAGCCATTCCCAGGAAGCCGGCACTACCCCGGCTGCCCCCGACGGAAATGAACGAGGGGATATCCAGTTCTTTACGACGTGAACCGAGTTCGTAGCTGACCACCGAACCGAAGGTCGGGTGTACCACGGTGGGGTTAGGTACGTATGCAGAGTGCATGTAGTAGGTACCACGGGCATGGTCGGCTTCACGAGTACTCATGGAGCGAATCAGAGACAGGTTGTCCATGACCTGGGCGGTCTTGGGCATATGCTCAGAAATCTGCATATCACCTTTGGTGCTGATCGGCTTGAATTCACCGCCGTTCTTGGAACCTGGTTTCAGGTCCCAGATGTCTATCGTTGGTGGTCCACCCGGCATCCAGATCAGGATACAGGCTTTCTGCTGCTTCGTAACCTGAGCAGCATTGGCTTCCAGATGTGACAGGAAGTTCATGGTCGGAATCGCGGTCGCTGCGCCTGCGACGTGCTTCATGAAGTGCCGACGCGACATTCCGTAAGGGTTCATAATAGTCATGATAGTGGCCTTTTGCGAATAGGATCTTTGTTTATTGATTTGTCTTTAGCACGACGCTGTAGTTTAGTGATTGAAAATAAATTCGTTGGAATTCAGCAGAGCCCAATACAGGTCCTGGTAGGCGGCCAGTTTATCCGGAGACCGGGCAATCAGTCTCTGGGCACTGGTCACTTCCCGACGATCAGGATATCGGCTCAGAGTCGAGAGGAACATTTTGCGGATCTTATCCTGATCGTTCCCCTTCGACAGCAGCATCTGGTTCAGATAGCTGCCGCTCTCGGCGCTAATCGCGTTCTTGGTTAATTCTCCGTTCATCATCATCAGAGCTTGAGGAATAGTGCCGTTAAATGTGGTGGTGTCATCCCCGGAATCTGTATCGAAGGCAACCATAAACTGATTCATCCACTGACGACGCTGCTGTTCGGCCCGTTCCCAGTTGGACTGTCCGGACTTGTGAGCGCCTGTGGCGACAATGAGTGAATCATACAGCTGTTCGGCAGTCATATTCTTAACGTACATATGAGAGAACAGAGGAGTCTCTCCACGTTCAGGACTGTCAATTTCATTCTTGCCACCATACTGGCTGGTCAGGTTGTAAGCTTCACTGTTACAGATCCAGCGGGCCAGTTGCTTGAGGTCGTAATCTTTTTTGACCAGTTCTTCGGCCATTTTATTTAACAGTTCAGGGTGTGAGGCAGGGTTATGAGGCCCCATGTCATCCACGGGACGAGTGAAACCGTAGCCCATAAAATAACCCCACATCCGGTTGACAATCGCAGTGGCGATCAGAGGGCGATCTCCCTTTACGATCAGCTTGGAAAATTCCTTACGCCGTTCAACACCTGAATCAGGGCTGACTTTGACTTCTTCAAAGATCGGATAAGCAACCTGCATCAGACCCGAACGTTTTTCATAATAGACGGGACCATCAAATCCGGTGGCTACGATTTCCGAATAATCGTCAACCTGACGACCGGTTTTCGGGTCGGTCTTACGATGGTTCACACGTCGCATCTGACGGAAGAAACTGTTGTATTCCCAGAACTGGTTCTGTTTCCAGTCGTTAAACGGATGATTGTGACACTGGGTGCACTGCACCTGAATCCCCAGGAAGAGACGCGTTGTGGCAGCCGTGACCTGCACTGCTTCATCGTTATTCTGCATCTGGGCCAACAGGTAGTTAACTGCCCCGTTTTCCTCAAAATGCCCTTCCGCAGTTACGAGATCCTGAACGGTTTCATCCCAGGGGCGGTTTTTGGCAAACGCCTCACGCAGGAACTTTTGCATCCCGTTGCGGCTCACCCGTCGTGGAGTACGACGACCGATGAGCAGGTTTGTCCAGACATTCGTAAAGTTCTGCACATAGCCGGGATCGTCCAGCAACTGATCAATCACCTTAGATCGCTTGGCAGGGTCACGATCTTTGACAAATTTCTCAACCGTTTCTGCGGAAGGGATTTGACCTATCAGATCCAAGTGTACTCGACGAATCCACTCCTCGTCGGAAGCGACGGGAGAAGGATCGACTTCGTTGTCTTCCCAACCCTGACGCACCCGCTGGTTGATGAAGTCGATAAATGGATCAAAAGCCCCGGTGGAAAATGCCTTCGTTCTGCTCTCCGGACCTGCAGCATTGACGGCAGGCGACAGAGCGCTGGCACAAAGTAATAATGTGAAAACAACACTGAGTTGTTTAGAAAAACGACGCATTTTCGAGTACTCCACTGTTGTAAAAAAATGAGAGACTGAAGACGCTACAGCAGTCGCACCGGTATTGCTGTGCTCCACCAAATTGCGAAAAGAAAGCTGTCTCGCTACTGTAATAACTAACTCAAAGCGCAAAACATTCGAGGCGACTCTCAATAATATCTGGAAATTATGCCAATTACCTTACTATAGAGTACACGATTTTCCACAATTTCCAATGCGAATATCAATCATTTTTGATGCTAACTCTGAATCCCCGATGTAGCACATATCGACATAACACCCTGATATTATATACCTTATAAACGGTACCACCCATACATTTATCCCTCTTCAGGGAACCAGCGTCTTTATCCACCCGGGCCAAATGCAACACATGTATACATCAACCTAGAAAATCGAGATAAATCCATGCCAAACCAGTATCAGTTCCAAGACCAGGTAGTCATTATTACAGGTGCAGGAAACGGAATTGGTCGCGCTACCGCAATCATGATGGCGGAAGCCGGGGCTCACGTGTTCGCAGGGGACCTCAAACATCTCGCAGAAAACCGGGAACTGTTCGAGCGACTGGGAATCGTGGAAGTGACCTGTGATGTACGTCAGGAATCAGACGTACAGACACTGATCGAACAGGCCGTCAACCAGCATGGTCGCATAGATGTGCTGGTAAACAATGCCGGCATCGGCATGGTCAAACAGATCCATCTCGTCTCTGAAGAAGAGTGGGACGCCTGTATAGACACCAACCTGAAAGGGACCTTTCTGGGTTGCAAACATGCCATTAAACACATGCTGACCACTGGAGGGGGAGCAATTGTCAATACCGCCAGCAACGCGGGGCTGCTCCCGCGGGCGCATGACCCGGTTTACTCAATCAGCAAACACGCGGTCGTTGCCCTGACTGAAAGTCTGGGACTATGCCATGGAAAAGACAACATTCGAATCAACTGTGTCTGCCCGGGCCCGGTCGGAGAGACTGGCATGATGAATGATGACATAGCCAGAGCCGCTGACCCGGATGGGCTGACACAGTCCATGATCAACGCCAGCCCGATCGCTGCCGCCAACAAACGAATGATCAGCCCACAGGAAGTTGCATCTGCCATCTGTTACCTGGCCAGCCAAGACGCCCTGATGGTTTCCGGCACCGCTCTCCGCATTGATGGTGGCAAATCGCTGGGAGTACCACCACAGGCAAAGTAGTTTCAGCCTGCAAAACAGGAGGGAACGTGCTCTTTGAGCAACTGGATCTGCTGATCGGTCAACGGGGTCACCAGTTTGCAGTCGACGCGACGGAATTCGCTGTCCAGCGATTCACACCGTAAGACCTCTGCAGAAACATTCAATGTAAAATTCAGCTGCGTTTCTTCAACGCACAACTGGAGCTGTTCCCGCGGTTGAAATTCAGATCGGGCAGCGAAGGAAATCCCGTTGCGACTGACATTAATCGCATAGCCTTTTTTACCAGTCGCTTCCCCTGCAGAAGTCAGACCTGGTTCGTCCTGATTGAAGGCCAGAATGATGGCATCGCTTGCATGCCGGGGAAAGGCACGACGTTCACCGGGGTGCCCCTGCGAATGCTCGAAATGCCCTGCTTCGGGAGCGACAGGAGATTTTCTCTGTTCCAGTTTCTGCAGCAGACTTCCCCAGGTTCGACCCGTCGAAGTGGTGGCCACCCGAGTCGTCAACCCAGCAGCTCTTCTGCAATTGCGAAAAGAAACAGGTTCACTTTTTCGAGAGATTCCCGACGGTAAAATCTCCTCAATCGCCTGTTTTCTCAAATTAACTTCCGGCTGACTTTCTGTGACTATACTCATTTTTGTAAACCCGTTACAGGATGAAAGATCTGTTCTTATTAACAGGTCCGGATATTCGCATATCGAACCTGATTCTTTCTAAACCTAGGTCACAAAATGGGTCACGTCAAAGCTGAATTGACAATCATTCACCTCTTACAGACGCCTGCCGACCAAACAATATTCTCCCGCATTACATCAAGATCCATTTAAATTGGCTTCTGCCTGGTCGACTGGTTTCCCGAACCCAGCCTAACCTACGTATCCTGTTCCATGAATTACACTTACGCCCATTTCTAATGAAACGTGGAATTTTCAGGGGATTTCGGGTTTGTCTGGTGAGCAACAAGCTTGAGAAACCAGTATCAGGCAATTATACTGCCACGTTTCCAATGACTCTGAAGAAACGAATGAAGTTTTCCGGACGGATCATCGATAGGGGATTCTATATTTCAATCCGATTGATCATGACCGCAGGATGAGTGCCCTGAAGATCTCAGGAACGCCTCTGCTCTCCGGTTATCCCGAGAACACCTTTCCCTGACAGGTAGCGAGATAATACAGACATGCGATTTTCGCTCGTCGATCAAATTAAAGAACTCGAGAAAGGCAAGTCGATCACGGCTGTCAAAAACCTTTCTCTCGCCGAAGAGTATTTGCAGGACCACTTTCCCGGCTTCGCTGTCATGCCGGGGGTACTCATGGTCGAATCCATCGTACAGGCGGGTGCCTGGCTGATGCGATATACCAATGACTTTCAATACAGCACTGTCCTGTTGAAACAGACCAAGGCCATTCGCTTCAACAGTTTCGTTACCCCCGGCAAACAGCTGCGGGTTTCGCTCAGCATTCAGAAGTGGGAAGACAACCTCTGCACACTGAAAGCTTCGAGCGAAGTCGAAGGGGAAGCGGCTGTCAGCGGACGAATCGTTCTGGAGCAGTTTAATCTGGCTGATAAGAACCCGTCGATGGCCGACAAGGATGCAGACCGGATCAAGGATCTGAAGACTCAGTTTGCCCAGCTTTGGAATCCGGCTAAACAGGTTACCTCCTGAAAGCAGAGAGATCCGGAATACGACTTCTGTCAAAGCACTAACAAATCTTGTTAACTATTTAGATTGGATTGAGGAATGAAACTGGAAGGAAGAGTAGCGTTGGTAACCGGCGGCAGCCGCGGTATTGGAAAAGCCGTCGTGCAGGCCCTGGCCCGGGAAGGGGCTAAAGTTGCCTTTGTGTACCGTTCCAGTGCGGAAGCTGCAGAGCAGATCGTCAAAGAACTGGCTGACGAAAACTGTGAAGCCATTGCCATTCAGGCTGATGTCGCCAACAAAAGCGAGACCGATGCCGTTGTGGAACAGGTCCTCGAAAAATGGGAAAAGATTGACATCCTGGTCAACAACGCCGGTATCATCCGCGACGGTCTGCTGGCCACCATGTCTGCTGAAGACTGGCAGGCTGTCATCGACACCAACCTGACCAGCGTCTACAACTTCTCCCAGGCAGTGACACGTCCGATGATGTCAAAACGTTATGGTCGCATCATCAACATGTCCAGCGTCGCTGCTCACTTCGGTAACGCAGGACAGTCCAACTATGCCGCCAGTAAAGGGGGAATCATCGGATTCACCCGCTGCCTGGCCACCGAAGTTGCCAAGCGGGGTATCACCGTTAATGCGGTCGCTCCCGGGTTTATTGAAACAGACATGACCGTTGACGTGCGTAATGCCGCCGGCGATCAGATTAAGAAACACATTCCCGCCCGCCGTCTGGGTCTTCCCGAAGACATCGCTAATGCTGTGCTGTTCTTTGCCAGTGAAGACTCATCCTACGTCACCGGTCAGACTATGGCCGTGGACGGTGGTCTGACTCTGGGTGGAATTTAATAAGCGTAAAATTCGAAGCAGCTCGTGGCTGTGACGAATCGAGATATTTTGTTTTGTCGACCATTCCGGAATTGGGTCAATTCCGATCGTCGACACGGAAATTGTCAAAACTATTCCTCTCGCCGAATAGTTTTACACAGGCTGGGTCGGCGGGAATAATCGACCTGCGGGTCGAAATCAAGGAGTAATTAGATGCCAACTAGAGATGAAATCTTCGATTCCGTTCGTGAAACCCTCGTGGATGCCCTCGGACTGGATGACGACGAAGTAGTGCCCGAAGCGACCCTGATGGGAGACCTCGGTGCAGAATCCATTGACTTCCTGGACATCGCGTTCCGTCTGGAAAAAGCATTCGACATCAAGATTCCCCGTGGGGAACTCTTCCCGGAAAACATTGCTTCTTCCGATTCCGGTTTCGTGAAAGATGGCGAATTCACCGAAGCAGGGATTGCAGAACTGCGTGAAAAAATGCCACACGCAGACATCGATTCTTTTGCCGACGATCCCAAAGTCGAAAAGATGCAGGATCTGTTCACCGTCGAGATGCTGGTTAACTTCCTGGATGCCCGTCTGAAGTAAGCCAGAGTTATCTCTGATTAGAAAAACTGTCGAATGCAGCACAGCTCACTCCGGGTGGGCTGTGCCGCTTCGTCTGATCGAATCGCATTCAGAGCTGTTCGGTCTGCTTTAGCTTTAAGTCACCTGCAATAAGGTTCGCTGAAATGCGCTGGTTCTGGATTGACCGCTTTATTGAATTCGAGAGCGGCTCTTACGCCAAGAGTGTCAAAAACGTGACACTGGCCGAAGAGCATCTGCACGACCATTACCCCGGTTTTCCGGTGATGCCCGGATCCCTGATGATCGAAGGCATGGCCCAGACGGGGGGAATTCTGCTGGGCGAGATCAATGATTTCGAACACATCGTGATTCTGGCCAAAGTGCCCCAGATGACGTTCCACAGCTGGGCCTGCCCGGGAGATCAGCTCATCTATACCGCAAAAATCACCAATGCCGGTGAGGAAGGGGGCGCTGTCGATGTCACCGCCATGGTGGGAGACCGCCTGGTTGCCGAGGGAAGCATCATCTTTGTCCACCTTGACCAGAGTGATTCCGAATTTGGCAAGATCGACCAGAAAAACTTCGTCTTTTCCATGAATCTGCTGGGAATTCTGGACGTGGGTCAGGCTGGAACAGGTGAAGAACAGGCTTAGAGCGGCTATTTTTGAAACCTTGGTATGGAAGCCTTGATTCCAAATGGGCTACAATAATAATTCATTGATCGAAGCATCAAACTAATTACGGGCTGCAAATCATACTCGCTGGGTCAAACAACACTCTGATTTGCCTGCTGTTACCAATTTCAATTTAAAACAAGAATTCAAAGCTATGAACCGCCGCGTTGTGATCACAGGTATTGGGGCCATCACTCCTTTAGGGAAAACCGTGGAAGATACCTGGAAAGCTCTCCAGGAGTCCAAGTGCGGAATCTCCAACATCACTCACTTTGACGCTTCCAATTTTCCCACCCGCTTCGCAGCCGAAGTCCACGACTTCCACCTCGAAGATTATGTCGATAACCTCGACCGCTTTGAATACTCAGGACGCAACATCCGCTACGCCATCGGCGCTGCCACCCAGGCCGTGAAAGATTCGGGCATCCTGGACGAAGACTTCGATCCTTCCACTTTCGGTGTTTACCTCGGTGCCGGGGAAGGTCAGCAGGACTTTTACCAGTTCATGAAACTGATCGCCCAGGCCCAGAATGACGGACACGTCGACCTGGAAAAGTTCACCAAAGCCGGTCTGGAACAGCTGAATCCGCTGTTCGAACTGGAACAGGAACCCAACATGCCCGCCGGTCACCTGGCGAGCCTGTTCAATGCCCAGGGCCCTAACCTCAACTGTCTAACCGCGTGTGCCGCTTCCAGCCAGGCGATTGGCGAAGCCTCGGAACTGATCCGTCGTGGCGATGTCGATATCATGCTCTCGGGTGGTGCCCACAGCATGATTCACCCCTTCGGCGTCACCGGGTTCAGCCTGTTGACGGCTCTTTCAACGCACAATGAAGATCCGGCCAAGGCATCGCGTCCCTTCGACCGCAACCGCGATGGTTTCGTATTGGGAGAAGGTGCCGGGATGATGATCCTGGAAGACCTCGAACGGGCTCAGAAACGGGGTGCCAAGATTTATGGCGAACTGGTTGGCTATGGTTCCAGTGCCGATGCTTACCGCGTGACCGACATTCATCCTGAAGGTCGCGGGGCGATCAAATGTATCAAGATGGCAATGAGCCACGCCCAGCTCAATCCCGAAGACATTCACTACATCAATGCTCACGGAACGAGTACTGCGGTCAACGATAAAGTGGAAACCCGGGCTATCAAAGGCGCGCTGGGCGATACTGCTTACAAAGTCCCTGTTTCCAGCATCAAAAGTATGATGGGCCACCTGATCGCCGCAGCAGGCAGCGTGGAAGCGATCACCTGCCTGATGTCGATTCGTGATAACGTCGTGCCCCCCACGATCAACTACGAAACCCCCGATCCGGATTGCGACCTGGATTACATTCCCAACGAAGCCCGCCAGCAGAACGTCACGTCAGCACTCTCCAACAGCTTTGGATTCGGTGGTCAGAACATCTCTCTGATCTTCTCTGAATTCAATGGCTAGGCCGCTGCTGATCTGTACGGGTTATTTCACAATATCCCGCAAACCATCCAGATTGACAGAGACGCTCAGACAAAAACTGATTACACTGTAAGCAGCCCCAGGATCTCCCTCAAAGAGAGACCTGTGGGTGGTACGTCATCAAGATTCCAACAACGTATGATCATCGTCGCTGCTGCAGGCTTAGGCAGCGACTTCGCTTCCCAGGGAGACGGTAGTGAATTGGTTGTTCTGGTGCCTGTTGATGCTGATCGGCATCGAGTTAATCATCCAATATTGTATTATCCGGGCTGCTTATCCCGTCCTCTATGCGCCCCTGCCAGATCGTTTTCAGTTGGCCGGTACGCTCAGTTGCCTGCCGGACAAAGACTCCGGGATTCAAATTGAGTCAGTCTCCTTTCCTTCCGTCGACGGCCTGACACTGCGAGGTCTGCTGGCGCTTCCGGCGCAATCCCCACCGCGGGGAGTCATTTTGTTCTGCCACCCGTTCCGACTGTCGGGACAGATTGGACTCTACCAGTGTCGCGGCTTACTGGATGCTGGTTTCGCGGTGTTTACGTTTGACTTTCGCAATCATGGCGAGAGCGACCAGGACCCGAATTACAAGTCCGTGCACTGGCTGTCGGAACACGAACTCAATGATACCCGCGCAGCCATCAGATATCTCCGCCAGCATGCGGAACTCAAAGAGCTTCCTCTCGGCTTACTGGGGATGTGTCGCGGCGCAGCAGCGGCCCTCGCGGTTGCGACCAGAAAACCCGAAATCCAGTACATCGCCTGCGAAGGCGCGTTTATCAACGAATCCCTGTTCCTCGATCATGCGATTCGCTGGGGCGAACGTTTTCTGCCACGCCTGTTCATTCAGCTGGTTCCAACGTGGGAGGTGACCCGGGCATTTCGCATTATGGTCTGGTTCACTCAACGGCGTCAGGGGTGTCGCTTCTTTAATCTCAAACCCCTGCTCCGCAATCTGAAGAATAGAAAACTGCTGTTCTTCGTCGGAGAGAAAGATCAGAGTGTCGTGCCTTGCATGTCAGATCAGATCATCGGCCGCATCCATCACTCTGAGACCACGCTATGCTCACTCCCAGGGGCGGTGCACAACGCCGGCCGTTTCGCTCAACAGGAACTTTACGATCAACGGCTCGTTGAGTTCTTCACACAGATGGTCGAGACGCAAGAGAAAACCACCTCTGACGCTGCTGATCCTACAGTGAAATCGGAATCTGCGCTCGTTTCACACCAGTGAACCGGGGCAATTCGGCAACCAAAACGGCGGCAGATCAACAGCAGTGCGAGCCTTATTCTTTATGCATCTCTGCCTATTTGACAGAGATTAAGCGTGTCCTCCCTGGAAAATTAACAGTTGAAAACGCTGTCATCAAAATGCAATAATCATATAACCACCGCTTGTGTAAGAACTTAACACCACTAGTCTGAATACAACTGACATTGGTATCTCATTTGCTTATGTTTTCGCTGTCGAATCACTATTTGCCCCATCCCGATTTTGAGATAGGGTTAGCATAAATCTCCCCCGACAATGGGGCTCTGTCTTTCCGGTGAGCTGTGTTATGGTCAAAGCCAGATCGCAAACTCCTTATCAATTACTGATTGCTGATGACGACTCCGGTTTCCGTGAAGTCCTCAGAGAGGTATTGGCCCCTTACTTCCAACTGTTTGAGGCGGAATCGGGAGAACAGGCGATTGAGCTTGTGGAACAGACACACGTCGACATTGTTCTACTCGACATGCATATGGACATTCTGACAGGTTTGGAAGCCGTCCGAATTTTGAAACAGATCAATGCACTGCTCCCCTGCATTCTGATTACCGCCGATGCAACAGACGAATTGCGTCAGGATGCCAGCGCCGCGAATGCCTACGAAGTACTGTCTAAACCTGTCAAGCGACAGGAGTTAGTCACGACCGTTTCACATGCTCTCGTCGACACCTACCAGGATCCCAACGTCCCTTTCTGGCTGGGTAACTGAGCCAACAGCTTTTTGAACATCCTGGTGATCCTGGCAATCTGCACAACGGATTTTTGCAGACTCGACTTTTCTTAAACTGCACAGTGAAGTACACTTCGGCCCGAAATTATTTTCTGGAATGCTGACCTGTCTTCGGCGCTCCTCCGGGCCACGGAGTTTTTGAGCCAGACAGGTTATGCGGCGGAAAGGAGTCTGCCATGTCATATGTACCAACCCGCTTTATTCATGCTGCGAACCTGCGCCTCGATCATCAGCCGCAGGGAGTCGCTACCATTTCGGAAGCAGCGCAGCATCTGCTCGAAGACTGCACGCTGAACTCTTTTGCCAATCTGGTTCAGTGTTGCCTCGACCAGAGTGTCGACTTCCTGCTGCTGACGGGAAATACGTTCGTCGAATCAGATCACAGCATCCGTGCCCGTATCGCACTCATCGATGGCTTTCAAAAGCTGGCCGCACACAATATTCCGGTACTGGTCATTCCCGGTGAATCAGATCCCCTCAGTGCCTGGGACCTGCAATATCACTGGCCCGAGAATGTCACCTTCTTCTCCCCCGGCGATCACGAACGGTTCGACATTCTCCGCGAAACGGAAACGGTGGCAACTCTGCAGCTCTTCGGATCTGCGCCGGCGAAAACCTACCAGACACTGAAACTGAAACAGCGGAATCAACTGTTTAACAAACAGAACCAGCGTCCCCTGTCAATCGGCTGCATGACGCCCGCTTCCTCCACCACCGTTGAGGAATCCGCGACCTTCGAACTCGATTCTTTCTCGCTGGCCGTCCCGGATGCTTTCCAGAGCGACGATGACAGCAGCGAAGTGGCCGTGGATTACCTTTCGCTCTCCAAGGGGACCAGTCACCATACGTTTGAAATGCAGCCTGGTGTCGCTCATCATCCGGGAACGGCCCAGGGATTGAACTTTGGTGAGTACCAGAAAAATGGCGTCACGCTGGCCATTGTCAGTCCCGAAGCGCCGCTGGAACTCAGACGAATCAAAATCGCCCCGGTACGCTGGCTCCCCGTTGAGCTGGAACTGGAGCCACACACGTCAACAGCACAACTGCGACAGCAGATGAAATCCGCACTGTTATCGCGGAAACCAGGCAAACACGAACGACTCTGGATGGTCTGCTGGAAACTGTCCGGCAGTGAATCCCTGCTCGATGCACTGGAAGACATCACACAACAGGCGGAGCTAATTTCTGCACTGCAGCAGGAACTCAAACAGCAACAACTCCCCCAACTGGAGCACACATTCCAGCTGGAATTCATCCCCATTCAACAGCACCGGGAATCGGGCACCGAACTGACCGATTCCTATCTGCGACAGGTGGAATCCTTTCGCACGCGCTTTGATGCCCCCCTTGAGCGACTGATCTCCCGCGCCGGTCATCTCGACCCGCAGTGGCAGCAGCGGTTAACGTCCATCGCTGCAGAACTCGATGCAGCGCAGATCTTCAACACAGCCATCCGCAACGGACAGTCCTGGCTCAACATCTCGACGGATGAGGAACATCACTCATGAAAATCACTCGCATTCACGTCGACCGGTTTGGAAACTGGCATGATCTGGATCTGGCCTCCCTGCAGGCGGGAATCAATGTCTTTTACGGTCCCAATGAAACGGGCAAGTCGACCCTGATGCGCATGATCCGGGGCATCCTTTACGGATTTCGTCCCGAGGAAAATCGCGAACAGGCACGCGTACCGGATTCAATCCCCTGGTCTGCACTGCTGGACATCAAACATCAGGGACAGCGGTACGAGATCCGTCGCCAGTCCAGAGCCGGCGGTCGCGGACAGTTCTCCTTCCAGGCAGAAGCACGTGGTATTTCCAGCCAGGAACTACTGAGCTCACTCCACGCGGGAGTCAAAGAGAGCGTTTACGAGAATGTATTCGCCATTGGTCTGAACGAACTGCAGGAGCTCGGTACGTTGCACGGCGAGCAGGTTGCCCGCCACATCTATGGTCTTTCCCTCGGCCCCGAAGGTCAGGCGATTCTCGATGTATCACAGCAGATCTCAGCCAACAGACAGACCTGCCTGAGCCACAATCTTAAATCGGGCTCACTGGTCGACCTGTATCGTAAGTTGGATGATGTCAACAGCAAGCTCACCAGCTTAAAGCAACAGTCGCAGCGATTCTTTCAGCTGTCTAACGAACTCCAGCAGCTCCGCGAAGAATCCGACAGTCTGAAGAAACGAAAGTCAGGCCTGCAGTACCAGATCCGCGGACATCGTTTCCTGGAACGGGTCTTCAAGCCCTGGCAGGAAGTTCAGACCCTGCAGCACAAACTGAAACAATTGCCCGTTGTCCATGACTTCCCCGTCGATGGCATCGCTCAACTTGATGAATATGATCGTAAAATTAAACAAACCGAATCCCGGTTAATCGAAGTCAAAGCCGAAATCAAACGGCTTCGCAAGGAAATCGAACAATACGAATCGGACAATGAGCTGCTGGAACATGCAGCCCAGATCCAGAGCCTGGCAGACCAGAAAGACTGGATCGCTTCCCTGGAGCAGGATTTCCAGGAAGGTCAGACCGAAGTCCGCAGGCTGGAACAGATTCTCGAACAGTATCGTCCTCAGAACCTGTCGGTCGATGCCCTGGCACACATTCAAACCACGCCGGACAATAATCAGCGACTGATTCAGGCAGCCCGTGAATACCGGATGGCGTCACACAAACGCAAACAGGCTCACTTGCGTTATAAGAAGGCCTCCCGCCGCTACCAGAAAAAACTGGCTGAGTTGCAGGATAAATCGGGACGCCTGCTCAATGGACAGTCCATCGAACAGGAACTGAAACGAGCCCGCGAACGCATGCAGCACCTTGAGCGACTCAGCCAGCTGCGGTTCCGTGAATCTGAATTTTCGATTCGCCAGGAAGCCGTCCGCGAACAACTGGATCGTCTGCAGACCCACTCCCGCATTCCGGGTTGGGCCAAAAAAACACTCTTCGGTTTTGCCATCGCCGGCACGCTGCTATTACTGGCAGGGATCTGGCGTGGCGTCACCGATGCCTCCCTGGTCGGTCTTATCTACTGTCTGACCGGCCTGTTTCTGGGGGGACTTACCTGGGCGATCAAGAAACATTTCGAAATCGATGTCAACGACCAGGCGGATGAGCTGCAGGATGAAAACTGGGCTCTCGACGTTCACCTCCGAGAAACGCGTCAGGAAATCGACCGCCTGCTGGAAGACGAGTACTTCTCTCTCAAGCTGGTCAAAGAAGGCCATTCGCTGAGCAACCCTCGTCATCGCGAACAGGTACCCGCGCTAAGCTTCAATGACGAGAATGTCCTGCGAACTGAGCTGCTGCACGACCTGGCATTCAAAATCTCAGAGCTGGAACAGCTGCAGGCTTCGCAGGAACAGGTTCAGAAAACCCGACAGCGACTGGTGCGACTTCGCAACCGGTCGCAGGAAATCCAGCGCGAGTTCAGCAGCAAGCGTCATGAATGGTGCGAATGTCTGAAACAGCTGGGCCTCACCGAAACACTGAAAATTGAAGACGCCTTCCGCATGTGGCACCAGGTTTCCAATGCCAGCCTGTATGCCACCCAGCGCGAACAGGAACTGAGACGAATTAAGCCACTGGGTGACATCGTCAACATGTTCTACCGCCGCGTACGGGAACTCGGTCTGAAACTGAACCGGAATCAGCAACAACTCGATCGCCCGTTTGAAGTGGTCGGGGAATGGGAACGCGAACTTGAACTGCTCTCGGGACAGCGGAAAGAGCGGGCTCGACTGCGGAAAGAAGAAAAGCGTCTGCGTCAGGAAGCAGATACCCTGCAGCTCTCCCTCGAAGAGTTGAAGCATCAGCGTTCGTCTCTGCTGATTCAGGGCGGTGCCGCTAATCGCGAGGAATTCCTGCAGCGGGCGAACTCAATTGATGAGCGTCTGCAACTGGAGGAACTGCTCGCTGATGCCCAGGCGGAACTCGAGAAAATCAGTCGCAGCGAACAGGAAATGGCTATCGTCGAAGAGGATCTGCTCAACTTCGATCTGCAGCAGAATACCGACCACCTGGACATGCTCAACCTGGAACTGGAAGACATCGAACGTGATCTGGTCAGCGTCGCCGAGAACATGGGGCGACTTAAACAAGACTACCAGAATGCGAAAACGGATCGTTCTTCCGCACAACTGCGCTTCCAGCGGGAACAGATTCAGGAACAGATCCGGCAGGCAGGGTCTCTCTGGTTCTCGACCGAACTCTCCGCCGTTGGCATCAATCAGCTGCGTTCTGAATTTGAACGAACCAGTCAGCCCGAAACGCTGGCGATCGCCTCAGACTACCTGCGTCAGCTGACCAACGACAAATACACCAACATCTGGACTCCGCTCGGCGAGCAGTTCCCCAAGATTGACGACGATCAGGGGCACACACTGACGGTCGATGAACTCAGTAGCGGCACCCGTGAGCAGTTGTTTCTGGCAATCCGCCTGGCGATGGTAGAACGCTTCCGGAACCAGGGAGTACAGCTCCCCATGATCCTGGATGATGTCCTCGTGAATTTCGATCAGGAACGGACCCGGGCTGCGATCAAAACGTTGAATGCCGTTGCGGCCAAGGGACAGCAGATCCTGCTCTTCACCTGTCACCTGCACCTGACGCAGCTCTTCGGAGAACAGGATATCACCGCCGTTCGCCTGCCGGCTTCCGATGTGGCGCGCAGTCACACCCCCGAAGTGATCCCGACAACCGTAATTGAAGAAGTTGTTGATGAGGAGATCGAAGAGGACGAATATTCGGAGCTCACAGAGGAGCCGACCTATGAAGAACCAGCCACGCTCGAAGTACTCTCTTACGAGCTCGACTGGTCAGATCCGCTGGACTGCCTTTCCGGGTTGAGTGACTCACAGATGCAGTCGCTGACGGAAGCGGATATCTGGACGATCCGCGATCTGCTTACCTTCTCTGCCGACGAGATCGCTGACGGGGTCGACGACGACAGTCTGACCGCTGGTCTGATCTTCGAATGGCAGAGCCAGGCTCGACTGGCTGCCTGTATCCGCGGTCTGGCACCCACTCACGCCTTGCTGCTTGTCTCCTGTGGCATCACCGAACCCAACGAAATTGCGGAGATGTCGTTTGCGGAACTCTGGTCGCTGGTGGAAGCCTGCCAGGATTCAACAGACATTCCACAGCAGTCTGTCATTACAGAAATCCGTGTGGAACAATGGATCCTCGGCGCACAACAGGCGCGTACGTTTACGCCAGAAGCCTCTGAGCCCCTCTCACAAACAGAGCAGGAACCGCATCAGGAAAAACGGGAATATCGGCACGATGGTTCACACCCCACCCCCGATTCACAGGGACCGAACATTCCCCCCTTTTACCTGAATCGTTCGATGCCCGTTGAAGATGCGCCTTCCATCGGACCGAAGACAGCCGAACGCCTGGAAGCGGCAGGCGTCTTTACCGTGAATGATCTGCTGGAATGTAATCCCGAGTTCGTTGCGAACAAACTCAACGTGCAGCACATCAGAAAGCAGACCATCCGCAAATGGAAGAAACAGACGAAGCTGGTCTGCTGTATTCCCGGAATCCGCGGACACGACGCCCAGATTCTTGAAGGGTGCGGCCTGACCGAACCCGAAATAATCGCCCGGGCGATTCCTCAGGATCTGCTCGGGAAGGTCAATTCGTTCCTCAAAACCAAAAAGGGGCAACGCATCCTCAGAGACGCCAAACATCCCGATCTGGAAGAAGTCTCTGACTGGATTCACTGGTCACAGAAAGCCCGCAAGCTGCAGACCGCCTGATGGCATACCTTGTGAATTAACGTTCAATCTTCAACAGCTTGCGCCGCAACAGATCCAAAGCCGCTTTGGAAATGCGGCTCTTGGCGATAGCACGATTGACAGTTAAACCGATTTCCTCCACCCAGGCTCCGTCGTCGCTCGCGAGAGCCACGAAGGCCTGCGGAGCATTTTCACGATCCTGCCAGGACTGATTCAGATCCAGCAGAATGGCGAGACCAAAATCGCTGGCCTGCGTTTCCCGCGTGGATTTCGCCAGGGCCAGTGCGCCGTCTGCAGAAAACGCATCTACACTCGCCAGCACGGTCCCCCCTTTGAAACAGTCCGCCGCACCCGCAACCTCGGTCAATCGATAAGACAGCAGTCCTCCGGTGCCACATTCGCTGGCCGCCACACTGAGCTTGCTCTCGTTCAACAGGGTCACCACCACGTGTTCGAGCTCTTCATCTTCGTAACCGAAAATGTAGTCTCCCAGTCGTTCGCGAATCTGTTCATAGGTGGCTGATATCTTCTGCTCGCAATCATCGTTGGACTCACCCCTCGCTTTGATTCGCAGCGTGATGGTCGCTTCATGGGCTGTGATGCCAACCTCCGGATCGCGGCCCCGACTGGTGATATCCCCCAGCAGTTCTTCGGTCTTTGACTCCCCCACTCCGAAGCAGTTGATGCGGGCAAAGCGAATGATCCGCGTTCCACGAACCAGCCGCGGAAGGATGGACTCAAAAAACATCGGCTTCATTTCGGAAGGTACGCCTGGCATCGCCGCAATATGACAGATCCCCTCTCCCCCATCGCGGGGAACCGTCATCCAGATTCCCGGTGCCGTCCCATGTTCATTTTTGATGGGCTCTGCCCCCTCGGGGAACATCGCCTGAATCCGGTTCCGCTCGGGCATTTCGCGATACCGTTTCCGAAACATGCTTTCGATGATCGCCAACGATTCTGCATCGAGCACGAGATCCGCGCCCGTCAGACCTGCCATCGCCTGCCGCGTCAGGTCGTCCAGTGTGGGGCCCAGCCCCCCCGTGATCAAAATCAGATCGGAGCGGGAAGCCGACAGTCGCAGCTGATCGATGATCTCATCGAGGTTGTCAGCAATCGTCGTATGAAAGTGCGTCGCAATCCCTACCGCCGCGAGCTCCGTACTCAACCACTGGCTGTTCGTATCCAGCTTTTCGCCGTTTGTCAGCTCACTGCCGATTGCAATAATCTCTGCTTGCATTCTTAATTTCCATCTCGGGTGGAACAGTCCGTCCCGCCTGCTGCTATTATATAGAATGTGCCTCAGGCACTTCCCGTACTGACTGCACCCTGCACAGCCAGTTGATATTGTTCGACTGTTTTCTCGACCATCGTCTCCACCCGAAACTGCTGTCGTACCAGTTCCCGCGCCGACTCACCCATCGCCCGGGCTTTCAACGGATCATTGAGCAGTTTGAGAATGCTGTTGGACAGTGACTCGCTGTTGGACGGAGGAATCACCAGCCCGGTTTCGCCATCGCGAATCACCGAGTAGACGCCCCCAACCCCGGTAGCGATGACCGGCTTGGCCAGCGCCATCGCTTCCAGCATGATCGTTCCCAGCCCCTGACGTAATGAGGGCAGACAGAATATATCCATTGCTTCCAGCGAGATGGCGAAGTCATACAGGTTGGGAACAAAAGTCACATTCGCCGTAATTTCCAGGTCACGAGCCAGATGCCGCAGGTTCCCTTCCTCGGGACCGGCGCCTGAAATCAGAAACTGCACATTGGGATTTTCTGCCAGCACACGACTGGCGGCCCCCAGGAAATAAGGGAGCCCCTTGATGGCTTCCAGCGGACCGGCCGTTCCGACTACCGGTTGATGATCAAGTGACAACACTGGTGACAGGTGGGAAACATCGGGGACATCCACGCCACTGGAAATCACGAGTACGAAATCTTCCGGGAGTCCTGTGCGGGCGATCAGATCTTTTTTGACCGACTCACTGACGGTAATGATCCCGCGGCACCATTTTAAATCGATGCGCAGCTTTTCATCGCTCTGCAGATAGTCATTCACGGTCAGCAAGAACGGACGCTTTAATTTTCGCGCCATCCACTGTCCCTGCGGCAGCACATGTCGCGACTGGATGTGAATCAGATTCGGGATGTTCTTCTCGGCTTCCTGTTTGACCAGACGCAGAACAGCCTGCCCCAGAATCGGCACATTCAGATTCCGATACTCGGTGATATCCAGCTTACTGCGGATGCCCGGATCGACTTTCGACGCATCAGGACAGACCACGCGTGCCCGAATTCCATAATCGGCGGTATAGTGGGCCAGTCGCAGGGTATAGGCAGAGGTTCCCCGCAATTCAAACGGCCCGGCAAACAGCAAAACTTTCATCGAGGAATCAACTTTACTCATTCACTCTTTTTCCAGCGCTGTATTGCTTCTGTGAGTTTCGGGGAGACGAGACCGCCTGAGACACTCATCAGGAACGACGTCGTGACTTCGGTGGGGAGAGAATCTCGCTCAGGATATAAGCCTGGCGAAATGACTGTTTGTCCTTGAGTGCATCGCGCAGAAGCTGGGCTGCCCCAATCCGCGGGCCAAGCTTGCTGCCTCCCGAACGACTACCAAAAGTGTCTGATAGATGCTGGCCGACTTTACTGTCGATCTGGCTATGCACCCGGGACTGCATATGTTTCTTCTGAGTCTTTTCAATCCGATCACGCAGCGATCCGCCCAGTCGCTTCTGCCGCTTCTGCTCTTCCAGTTCGTTGCGCTCGCGATGGGTGACTTTTTTCTTCCTGGGCTTCTGCTCAGGGGGTTTGCTGGCGGCCTGCTGCATCTTCTGCTGATAAGTGCTCGAAGCTGACGGTAATGGTTTTCTCTGACGGCGCTGTCGACGCGGCGTCGATGCAGCCGCTTCAATACCATCATCCTCAAAGAAATCGATCTCCGCCGGTTCCGCTGCCCGGGCCTGCTGTGCTCGCGGTTCCTGTTTCTTTGCCTGCTGGGGATTCATCGCGTCCTGCAGAAATTTTTCCAGCTCTTTCTGCAGTTGCGCTTTCTCTTTAGCCTTGCCGGGCTGTGCTTTATTCTTTTCCTTGGCGGCATTCGCGATTGCACTGGCGGCACTGATCAGCAGAAACAGGATCCCGATTACGGCGCCCACCCAGTCTGCTGCTAAGATCGGAAAATTCATAATTTACCCCAGTCGCTCTTAAATCCCGTCCAGTGGCATCGGCCTGGCTGTGAATCCCTTTCACAATCAAACAAGGCTCATGCTTAGCTGGTTGTAGATGGTTCCCGTTCGGGAGTCCCGATCATGTCACGCATCTTGGTATCGGCCTGTACGTTTTTGAGTTCATAGTAATCCAGGATCCCGATTTTTCCGGAACGAAACGCCTCGGCGATCGCTTCGGGCACCTTGGCTTCGGCCAACACTACCTGGGCCCGGTTTTCCTGGGTCAACGCGACCATTTCCTGCTCGCGAGCCTTCTGTTCTGCTCGTCGCTGTTCTGCTTTCGCCTGTGCCACACGCATTTCCGCTTCAGCGTGATCCGCCTGCAACCGGGCTCCGATGTTCTCACCCACATCAATGTCTGCGATATCGATCGAAACAATCGTGTAAGCGGTCTGCTTTTCCAGACCTTCGTTCAACACGATCTGCGTAATTTTATCCGGATTCTCCAGGACCTGTTCGTAAGTAGAAGTCGAACCGATGGCCTGCACAATCCCCTGTCCCACACGGGCGATCACCGTCTCTTCGGTTGCACCACCAACGAGCTGTTTCAGGTTGGTTCGCACGGTAACCCGGGCCCGTACATTCAACTGAATTCCATCACCAGCCACTGCATCCAGAGTGCTGTTGGTCTTCCGGGGATCGGGACAGTCAATCACCTTGGGGTACACGCTCGTCCGCACGGCGTCTAAAATATCGCGGCCCGCGAGGTCGATCGCCTGGGCAGACTGCCAGTCCAGATCGATTTTCGCCCGCTGGGCGGCAATCAGGGCGCGAATCACATTCGGTACATTTCCCCCGGCGAGGTAATGGGCTTCCAGATCACGCGTCGAAATATCATACGACTTGGTGACCCCGGCCTGAATCGCCATGATTTTACTACGGACGATAATGGTCGGGTTGACTTTACGAATCGTCATCATCACCAGATCGAAGAAACCGATTTTGGCTTTCGTCAACTTACACTGAATCCACAAACCGGCAAACCGGGCAAACAACGCGAATATAAACAGCGCAAACAGAAAGACGACGATCCCCACAATCCAGATGATTGTGGTGTTATCATCGGCCGCTAATAGATTCAAGGTGCTCATTCCTGCTTTCCTGTCCTGAGAAAAAGTAGATCCTGGTGTTGTTTGCTACGGCGGAACTCGACTTGGCAACCTGTCGGCTATCCGGATTTGATCATTGTAGAGAATTTTCGGGCTCGACTCCAGAGCCTGCCGACAGAATCAGGTTTCGGGAACCTCAAAATCGAGAGAACCATCGGCCAGCGATTCGCGCTTTGGAGCAGTTTTTTCCTCTGTATCGGAACTCTCTTTAGCGGGTTTCTTAATCATTTTCACGACCAGACGCGTCCCTTCCACGGCTATGATCTCTACATCCACACGCGGATCGATGATCATGCCCTGGCTTTCACAGTGGTGCCGCTCATGATCAACGATGACAAACCCACTGGGGTTCAAAAGAGTTTGCGTTTTTCCTGTTTTCCCGACTAATGACCGCAGATGATCGGTCTCAGCCTGGAAACCACTGACTTCTTCCAGTGTCGGTACTTCGTGAATAAACTTCTTGCCCCAGGCGGTATTCGGAAAGATTTTGACTGCCATGCCAATCGTTGTGGGTATCAGCACGATAATACTGGCGATATAAGTCCACCAGAAACCGGGGCTGGTTCCCCACCAGGCCATCCAGGCCCCCCAGAGCGAGGCAGCCATGCTCGACAATGCCAGCACGGCGATCAGCCCTCCCGAAGGAATGAAGATCTCAGCCACGAACATCATCAATGCTACGATCAAGCCCAGAATGGCAATCAGCGAATAATCCATCAGACCTCTCGACTCTCCTTGCGATCAGCTCACCCGACTTGGAATCCCGCAAGGAACAGCTGGGACCGACAGGTGAATCACACGGGGCATCAATATCGTATGCCTGTGCCAGACAGCAGCTTACGACACCGCTTTCCTATTGTACCTGCTTTGATCGGCAAGACAAGACGCGAACGGAAATATCCCGCTCTACCAGCTGCGCGTATTCTCAGCGCAGCCGGGATGAGACAGACGAGGCACTGAAACCTGCTTATTTGTCACACAACAGTGACTGGCAGGGAAAGCAGTACTGCGGATCAGGCTGGTCGCTCAGATCCTCGATCCAGATGTTGCGAAAACGGACCGGATTGCGGTGATCCTGCAGCTTGATCGGATACAGCTCCGGTCCTTCCTGTTTACCTCCGCCGGTCTTGGCGACAATCGCATAATCCTGATGGACAGGAACCCCATTCAACAGCACGGTGATGTAAGCATCCTTGATCTTCTTCCCGTCCGCATCGAATTTGGGAGCAATAAAGCCGATGTCATAAGTCTGCCAGGACAAAGGTGGAAAACACATGTTGATGCGGGGACGCTTCTGCTTGTACAGACCACCGCACTCGTTCTCGACCCCTTCCAGGCCGAATGAATCCAGCACCTGGACTTCGTAGCGGCTCTGCAGATAAATCCCACTGTTGCTGCGTGCCTGTCCGACAGCGTAAGGCATATAAGGCAGACGGAATTCGACATGCAGTCGATAGCTGCGATAGGTATGCTTGAACTCGGTTCCTTCTTTCAGCAGTCCCCCGGGAGTGATCTCGCCCCCGGTCAGCTCATCCACGGAAGAACCATTGAAAATCACAGTTGCCCCCGGTGGTGGCGTTGCGCCCAGTGTCACACTGCTCCGCTGGTATTTAGTCAGCTGCCCCAGCAGATGTCCTCTGTGATCCAGAATTTCTACAGGACCGTTCTTGTAAACCTGCAGCGTCAGGTCTTTTCCCTGCAGTGTCAGTACGTCCCCGTCCCGGGTTCCTTCCAGTTCTTCACGGGGAGAAAGGTTCCAACCGTTACCGGGCAGTCCGCCCTGGTAAAGTGAGGCGATGAAATGTCCATCGCCGCGGGCGACCACCTGCAGACCCAGAGCAGCCGAGCCACACCAGTTGCAGTCGGATCCGAGCGATCCATAGTATTCACCCTGATAGAAAAAATCATCGTCGACATTCTTCAGATCGACCACGGCATAGTTCTTGTCGCCTTTAGGGGCCTGAGCAAATGCTGCGGATGTCATCACGCAGCCTAAACAGCACAATCCTACGAACGCCTGACGCAACATTGATTCTCTATCCTCTCTATAAGCCATAGTCGAAATAGTCCGACCCTTTTATGTAAGCCCCCATTCTGAGGAGACTCACCCCGATTTGCAAGCCTTGAATTCAGGATTGGCCTATCTCTCACTCGGCTCCTGTAGGGCAGTTCCGGTGTTAACGAACATTAACATTTCCGTGAAACAGCAGGTACGATCAGCAGGATTATGACGACAAAACGAACCGGTATGTTGTGACCTCACTTCATTTTTGGCACAATAGTTCAACAGTGCGATTCTGCAGGTCGTCGCTTGAGCCTGCTTCCCGCCGAAATCGGTTCTGCTCCGGCAGAGCCTGACCCACCCAGTCATGACTCTTGCAACACAGAAAAGATGACCTATGAGATACGCCGTTTATGGATTGGTTGTCATACTAATCATTCTCCACCAGGACAACTGGCTCTGGGATGACAAAAGACTCATCTTCGGATTCATGCCGATCACCCTGCTCTACCAGGCAGGAATCTCTGTCGGCGCCGCCATTGTCTGGTTTCTGGCGACCAAGTTTGCCTGGCCGCACCATCTGGAAGAAATCGCCCAGGATTCCCCCGCCCCGGCACCTGCTCCCACAGCAGCCCTCAAATCTGCCCCAGAACCTGACCAGGAAACAGGAGATACAGAATAATGATTCAGTTGGTAATTATTGGAATCTACTTGAGTTTGCTGCTGTTTCTGGGCGTGTTCTCCAGTCGTCTGTTTAAAGGAACCAGTAAGGACTACATGCTCGCCAGTCATTCGATTGGGCCCTTTCTGCTGCTGATGTCGATCTTCGGCACCACGATGACCGCCTTCGCACTGGTCGGCTCCAGTGGTGAAGCCTACAAAGAAGGGGTCGGCGTCTATGGGATGCTCGCCTCCTCCAGCGGGATCATCCACTCGCTCTGCTTCTTCCTGCTCGGAATCAAACTCTGGTCCTGGGGACATAAATACGGTTACACCACCCAGATTCAGTTCTTCCGCGAACGTCTGGAAAGCGACAAGATCGGTGTGATCCTCTTCCCGATTCTCGTCGGCCTGGTAATTCCTTACCTGCTGATCGGTGTCATGTCTTCGGGCGTGGTCATCAGCAGTATTACGGAAGGCGCGTTCGACAGCGCTTTCGCCGCCTACGATTACGGCATTCCTCCCTGGCTCGGTTCGCTGGTCATCAGCCTCGTCGTGCTGATCTACGTCTTCTTCGGCGGGATGCGGGGAACCGCCTGGGCTAACACATTCCAGACCATCGTGTTCATGATACTCGGCGTCGTCACCTTCTTCGTCATCTCCACCAAACTGGGTGGCCTGCAGGCTGCCAGCGACGCGGTGCTTGAAAAGAACCCCTCGAAGCTCATGCGAGCCGTCGATCCCAAAGACCGCGCCGCTTATGCGAAACGCTACGAGATCTGGACCCTGATCGCGAAATACAATTACGCGACCCGCGTCCTCAAAACACTGACACTCACTCCCGAGCAGAAAGCCGCAGCTTATGAGGAATTCAAACCCCGTATGCCCAACTGGCAGATGACTGCCGAAGCCGTCTACGCTGCCAAGAACGGTCTCTACGAACTGACCACCGAACAGACCAACAGAGCCCTGCTCAAACAAGACGACCGCGTCACGCCGGACCCCTTCCCCGAGAAGTGGACCACCGACCTGATGTCGCATCATGCCCTGCAGGAGTATCCGCGGAAAGCTAACGCGGAAGACGAACAGGCGATGCTGATCTTCGGCGATAAAATCGGTCACCCCAACCACGACCTGGATCCCAACGATCCTTCCAAAGGTAAAAAGTGGACGATCAAAAAAGCGCTCGGCGTTTACCGGGCCACCAACTGGGCTCCCGATGCACCGCATCCGATGAGCAAGCTCGTCTTCTTTACTTACTTCTTCGTTCCCCTCTCGGTCGGGATGTTCCCCCACCTGTTCCAGCACTGGCTCACCGCCCGTTCTGCAGGGACGTTCAAACTTCCCGTGGTCGCACACCCGCTGTTCATCATGATTGTCTGGGTTCCCTGCGTCCTGGTCGGTGTCTGGGCAACCTCCGCCACCTTCAACGGGGCACCGCTCTTCCCGCCACACTTCCCGGCGAACGCGGTCCTCGCGGCGATGGTAAAGAAGATGACTTCCCCCGTTCTCGCCGGCTTCCTGACAGCAGGGATTCTGGCGGCCATCATGTCTTCGCTGGACAGTCAGTTCCTCTGTATCGGCACCATGTTTACCGAAGACATTGTCGTACATTATGGAGGAAAAGACCGTTTTACAGATAAACAGGTTGTCCTCATGGCCCGGACCTTTATTATTCTGGTGGTAGCCATCACCTATGGTTTCAGTCTGCTGGAACCGCGGCGGGTCTTTACCCTGGGTGTCTGGTGCTTCAGCGGGTTTTCCAGCCTGTTCCCCATCATCTTTGCTGCGGTCTACTGGAAACGCCTCACCAAGCCCGGCGCTTATGCAGGTGTCCTGGTCGCCTTCGGTACCTGGCTCTACCTGTTTAAAGAAGCCGGTTACGCCTTGAAGCCGAACTACACCTTCCTGGGCATGATGCCGGTAGCCACCATGGTTGTCGCCTCTGCGGTCGCCATGATCCTGGTCTCCCTGGTCACCAGACCTCCCAGCAAGGAAACCCTCGTGCGGTTCTTCCCGGAAGACTGATTCCCCGGAATCGCCTGTAACAGGTTTTAATCTCACAGCAGACTGCAGGTTTAAGGCCGCAGTCTGCTGTTTTCTGATTTCTATTGAGAGATGCATGTCCTGCACTTTTAAAACAATTCGCCGTGTGGAATTTCACGAAACGGACATGGCCGGCATTGTCCACTTCTCCAACTTCTACAAATATATGGAACAGGCCGAGCACGAATACTATCGCTCACTCGGCATGACCATCGTCGATAAACAGCCCGACGGCTCCGTCATCGGCTGGCCGCGGGTCTCCGCCCAATGCTCTTTTGAATCTCCCGCTTTCTACGGTGATCTCCTCGAGATTCGTCTCACCATCGAACGGGTCGGCGTCAAATCGCTGACTATCGAATACGACTTCTGGCGGGACGAAACCAAAATCGCCAAAGGACGCATGAAAACCGTCTGCTGCCATTTCACGCATGGCGAACCGATGAAGTCCATCGAGATCCCCGAGTGGATTCAACAGAAAATTGAAGACTCACAGCATCCCACAACCTGACTCTACCGGCAGGGACTGACATGAATGACGCTCCCGAGCAATTAGTTGTCCGCAACTTAACCAAACAGTTCACCCTCGCCGATGAATCGCTGTCGATTCTCGCCGGCGTGGATCTCACCCTCAACCGCGGCGAGGCGCTCGCCATTACCGGCCCCTCCGGTTCCGGCAAAAGCACGCTGCTCTACATCCTCGGCGTGCTCGATCAGCCCACCGCGGGTGAAGTCATCCAGTTCAACCAGAATCCGTTCGTCCTCAGCGCCAAGGAACAGGCCGAGTTTCGCAACCAGAATATCGGTTTCATCTTTCAGGACCATCACCTGATGCCTCAGTTCTCGGTTCTCGAAAATGTCCTGATTCCCACCATGGTTCACCAGGGATCATCCAGCGACGCCGAGGAACGTGCCCGCCATCTGCTGGAACGTGTCGGGCTCAAAGATCGACTCAATCATCGTCCCGCCCAGATTTCCGGCGGCGAACGCCAGCGGGTCGCAGTCTGTCGGGCGTTGATCAATAATCCGCGTCTGCTGCTCGCTGACGAACCCACAGGAAACCTGGACCGGGCCAATACCGAATCCATCGGCAAACTGCTGCTGGAAATCAACCAGGAACAGAACACCATTCTGATCTGCGTCACCCACAGCAGCGAACTGGCGGCCCTCTTTCCGCAACATCAAAGATTACGCGACGGTCTCCTCGTGACCGAATCGGTCTGAAATCGAATGTTCTAACTGCAGAAGAGTTCGAGTTATGAATCAAGCGCGCTTTGTCATCAAAAGTCTGACTTATCACTGGCGCACCAACCTCGCCGTACTCCTCGGAGTCATCGCGGCCACCGCAGTGATCGGCGGCGCCCTCATCGTCGGCGATTCCGTTCGCGCCAGCCTCAGACAGATGACACTCGACCGTCTCGGCAAAATCGACTACGTCGTCTCCGGTCACCGCTTCTTCCGCGAACAGCTGGCCGACGATCTGCAGAAATCCTCCGCTCTCCCGGAAAGCATCGAAACCATCGCCCCGGCGCTCGTGCTTCGTGGCGCGCTGGAAAAGAACCGGGAAGACCTGCACCTCCGCGTCGGCCAGGTCAACATTTTCGGCACCGATGAACGTCTCTGGTCGCTCCTCGATCATGGCGACATCCCTGCCCCCGAAGACGATCAGGCGATCCTCAACTCCCGCGTCGCAGAGCAGCTCGAAGCCTCGGTTGGCGATCAGATTACCCTCTGGATCGAACTCCCTTCCGCCATTCCCCGCGATTCGCTCCTGGGTGAGAAAGAAGAACAGTCGGTCGAAATCACCCTCACCGTCAGCCAGATTCTCGACGAAGACTCCAAGGCCGGACGCCTCGCTCTGCTCCCCAATCAACAGCTCCCGCTCGACCTGTTTCTCTCGCTCGACACTCTGCAGGCCGCGCTCGACCTCGATGAGATTCAACCCTCTCGCCGCGATCCGAAACAACGGCCCACCCGGGTCAACTCCCTCTTTTTCAGCTCCCACGCGGAATCGATCCCTGACTCCCCCCAGTCCCGCATCGTCGCGCAGGGCCTGGAAGCGGCTCTCAAACAGAACCTCACTCTCGCAGACCTGAACCTCAAAATCATCCCCCACGCGGAACGGAACTACCTCTCGCTCGAAAGCGAGCAGATGATCCTCGACCCGCAGATCGAACAGGCCGGCCGTGCAGCTGCGAAAAAACTCGGCGTCGCCACCTCGCCCGTCATGGTTTACATCGCCAACGAATTCAGTCCGCTGAAAACCCCCACCGGCGAGGAAAAAACGCCCTACTCCATGTATTCCATCGTCGCTGGCCTCGACTTCCCCGAGCAGCCACCGTTCGGCCCTTTTAAATTCATCGGCGCTAAACCAAAACTTCCGCTCAAGGAAAACGAAATCGTCCTCAACGAATGGCTGGCCAACGACCTTAAGACCAAAGTCGGCGATCAACTGCGGATGAAATACCACGTCGTCGGCTCCCGGGGAGAACTCCCCGAAGTCGAACAGAACTTCACCGTCGCCGGCATCGTTGCCCTCGATGGCACTCCCGCTGCCGACCGCAAGCTGACGCCCGACATGGAAGGCATCACCGATGCAGACACCTTCGGCGACTGGGAACAGCCCTTCCCCATGAAACTCGATAAAGTCACCGACCGCGATGAAGAATACTGGGACAAATATAAAGCCACTCCCAAAGCGTTCCTCGCGCTGGAAACCGCCCAGACGCTCTGGAACAGCCGCTACGGCACTTTGACATCGCTCCGCTTCGCAACCCTGCCCGACAAGAACACGGAGGAAACATCGTCCGCGTTCGCCGCGTCTCTGCTCAGCAATATCGACGTTCTCAAAATGGGGCTCGCCGTTCAGCCCATCAAATTTCTCGGACTGGCTGCCGCCAGTGGAACCACCGATTTCAGTGGCCTGTTTATCGGTTTCAGCTTCTTCATCATCCTCTCGGCCATCATACTCATTCGGCTGCTGTTCAAGCTGGGCGTCGATCGTCGCGTCTCTTCCATCGGCCTGCTCTCTGCTATCGGCTTTACCCCCGCACAGGTCAGGCAGATCATTTTCAAGGAAGCCCTCCTCGCCATCCTCTCCGGAGGCATCCTCGGTATCCTGGCTGCCATCGGCTATGCATCGCTCATGTTGTATGGTCTCAGAACCTGGTGGATCGGCGCCATCGGCACCCGCTTCCTGTTCGTTGACCTGACTCCCCAGAGTCTCGCCATCGGCTTTCTGATCGCGGTCTTCTTCTCTGGCTTCGTGATCTGGAAATCGATGTCCGAACTGAAACAGATCTCGATTCGCGGCCTCCTGTCCGGCGTGAACAGTCCCGACCAGGAACCGGCTCGCGCCGCAAAACGCGTCGGCCTCACCTGGAAGATCTCCACGGTCCTCGCGCTCGTACTGGTCCTCGCCACCGTGACCGGAATCATTCCCAAACAGGAAGCCTTTTCCGGCTTCTCCCTGCAGACGGTCTGCTTCTTCCTGGTAGGAACGCTCTCGCTGGTCGCCAGCCTCAGCTTCCTCTCCAGTTTTCTCCGCACCGATTCCACCACCCCCATCCAGGGGAACGGCGGCTTCGCTCTGATGAAGCTCGGCTTCCGCAACGCCGGCCGCTTCCGTCAACGCAGCGTCCTCACCACCGCACTCATTGCCTCGGCCACCTTTGTTCTAGTCTCCGTCGCCGCCGGACATCGTAACCCCGCCGTCGAAGAACCCGACAAAGACTCCGGTAACGGCGGCTTCACACTCGTCGCGGAAACCTCGTCCCCGCTGATCTTTGACCTCAACACAGTCGACGGTCGTGATAAAATGCTCGTCAACGCTCCCGACGATCCCGAAACGAAACGGCTGCTCAAGGAAATGCAAGCGATCCCCTTCCGCGTCAAGCCGGGCGAGAACGCCAGCTGCCTGAATATCTATCAAACCACCGTCCCCACTATCCTCGGCGTACCGCAGGAACTCATCGAGCGGGGCGGCTTCAAATTCGCCGACACCCCGGGCGACAATCCCTGGGAACTGCTCAACCAGCCGCAGGAAGATGGTTCCATCCCCGCGCTGGGTGATATGAATACGCTCATGTACAGCCTCCATAAAGGCATCGGCGCCAGTGTCGGCATTCCTTCCGACGAACGCCCCGAACACGAATTGAAAATCAAAGGCATGTTCGATGGCAGCATCTTCCAGGGCGTCCTGCTCATCTCGGAACAGCACTTCCAGCAGCTCTTCCCCGAACAGGCCGGCTTCCAGTATTTCCTGATTGAAGTCCCCACGAAAGATGCCATGCAGCTCTCCTCCATCCTCGAGACTGGTCTCACCGAATACGGCTTCGATGCCGACCTCGTCGCCAATCGTCTCGCTGACTTCCTCGCCGTCCAGAACACGTACCTCTCCACATTCCAGACACTGGGCGGCCTCGGTCTCCTCCTCGGCACCCTGGGGCTGGCAACCGTCATGCTGCGAAACGTCGTAGAACGAAGAAGCGAACTGGCCCTGCTCCGCGCCGTCGGGATGACTGGCTCCAATGTCGCGTTGATCGTCCTCGCAGAAAACGCCTTCCTGCTGATCTGGGGACTCGCGTCCGGCATCGTCTCAGCTCTGCTGGCGATGCTGCCACACCTGCTCTCGACTGGCGCGGATATCCCCTGGTTCAGCGGCATGCTGATCCTGCTCGCGGTGCTGATTACCGGTATGCTGTCTGCCTTTTTCGCAGTCCTCTCCGCGGTCCAGGCTCCCATCCTGGCGACGCTGAGATCGCATTAAACACCGATAGAAACCCCCGTCTGGTGGGTGCTGATTGTTCAGAACGGCGAGAGCATGTCAACAACGGTTACCAGCAACGGCTCACGATGCGGATTTGCGCTCCAGTAGTTTGGCGACGATGTAGGCGAGTGTACCTGCACTCAAAGCAGACAGCACGACCGCAATCCCCAACGATCCCCAGTCGCCCGCCGATTCTCGAAAGGCCTCACGAATTTCCCGGCTGACAACGAAACCGAAAAAGAGACCGATGGATAAAGCCACCATCTGATATTTAGGCACCGCCTGGTTCACATCGGCTTTGCTCTCTTCTGATTCATTCGTCATCACAAGCCCTTTCAACTCCAGTCCGTCAAACGACACTCAGCTGTAAGTAATCCTAACACATCCCGATCACTGCACGAAACATTTTTTCAGAACGGCCCCTGCGCCACTGAACTTTCCGCACTCCCAGCTGAACAGACTCCCCTTGTTCCCCACCTGCCGAAGCGTATGCTGTTCCCTTTCTGGCTCGCGCGCGAGGCACGTCAACACACACGGGAACATCCAGCATCACTGTCTCAACAACACCTGAATCACCATCGATTTTCACTCTGGTTTCAGGGGAACAATTCGCACCAGCTCGCAATTTCCCCCCTAGGCAGCCAGGCCACAGCGGGACAAACGCCGGACAGATCGGGACAAAATCCGAGACACACCAGGACAAAATCCCGGACACAAGAGGACAAAATTCTGTCTTGACCCCCACGCGCCCTTCCACACAATCAGCCTCACTCCGGGAAACGGTTAACATGCCCGGAAGCACTTTAGAAAACCAGCAAGAGAAAAGGATCAGTTCCATCACAAACACTCGACGATCAATTCCACTAAACGTAGGGGCGACCCTGTGTGGTCGCCCGCCTCGCGACAGCCCGCATGCTCTGATTCATGATGGGAATTCATAGAACACCCCCTCATGAGCGCCTTGCCGCTCATAGAATCGAGCGAGCCCGAATGCCATCCGGGCCGAGCACAGCGTGCAGGCGGTCGCAACAACCTGCCCCAACCCAAAACCGAAGCTCCCCACAGCAAAGGATTCACCCATGACCGAACCCACAACTCCTCCCCGCAGATATCTCTCCCGAGACGAACAGACCGTCGTCGTCCGCCTCATCCAGAAAATGATCGCCCTCGGCAGATACGCGTCCGACATCAAAACCGCGATCGCCACCCGTTACAATCTCAGCCGTCGCTCCGCCACACGCTATCTCCACCGTGCCCGTCGCGAAATGCAGGAATTCGTCGAACGCAAAGACGACGAACACCGCACCGATTCCTTTTACTTCTACCGCAGCATCATCGAAGACCCGGAATCATCCCGGCACGAACGCCTCCGCGCCTGCGAACGCATCGACAAACTCCTGGGCATCGAACTCACCGTCAAGTACACCCAGAGCCGAAACTTCAACAAGTCCATCGAAGAGATCGAGAACATGACCGACGAAGAGCTCAACGACTACTACAACAAGCTCAAGAAAAAATACAGCTGACCCCGAATCCTAACCAAAGGCACCCCCCAGGCGAGGTACACCTGCAGCACCAGTGAAAACCGAGCATAAGGTTCAGATCCCCAGTGATGCCAGGTAATGTGCATGAGGGGCTTTACAACACGATGCGCAGATTCACCCACATGGCTCTACAACAGACCTGCAGAAAACACAGCGCCAGCACAACAGACCCATTAGCCGCAGGGCCTTAGCCCCGGTTGAAACAACTTTGGTATCAACCGTTCAAATAAAAAACACAACCTGGCCACCACTTTCGTGTCTTTCGTGCTTTTCGTGGTAGTACAATCAAAACCCACATTGTTTGAGTTCATTCTCCAAAGCCAGAAGTTTCTCTGCCTGATTCAGCGCATTCCACCGGTGATGTGTCACGTGAGGAATCTCCAGATCAACAATTCGGGGTGGCTCGGCGGCTACATAATGGATGATCTCCTCACCCTCGCAATCAGGACAACGGGGCAGCAGATTCATTTGGAATAACCCACCATCCGCATCCGGATCACAGGCCACCCCAAAAATGGTTTGCATAATATCGGACTGTTCCCTGTCACTCAGACTCCTAACACTCGTTTCCAGGCGAAGTAATCGAGCGACTTCCTCATACACCGGGTCAGTGAGCCCATTTAAATAGCGTTCCGCCCGCCGCGTTTCACTCCGCATCAGAAACTCACCATAGACAACGGGAGTCATCTCGTAATGCTCAAACCAGCACTGACAACTACCACACTGATAGCGGTAAATCAGAAAATTCATGGCTCAGAAATTATGTCCTTCAGAACGACGAATCAATCAGGTACGCCCAAATATAACCTGAGTTCGAGAGCAACAAACCAGAAGTCCCAGTTTCTCTCACAACAACCAGAAAGACATTTCCCACTCAAACCGGGTCCCACCACTTTCGCGCCTTTCGTGCCTTTCGTGGTAGTAAAATCAAAACCCACGCTTACTTCTTCAACCCCTCGCAATACTCGTGAATTTGATCCAGCTTTGCCTGACGTGCTTTCGCAGCAGCACTCTCATCAGGGGCCTGTTCGATGCATTCGATTGTCTGCTGGACCCGTGTTTTCAATTGTTCGTCTTCTGTCTGCATTGCCTCGCGCAACGCCGGCAACAGCGGCTTCGCCTGCCAGCCATAAGTCGCCAGCGCCCCGGCTGCATTCAGCCGCACCCAGTTCTGTTCGTCCTTCAGTAATTTCGCGATCGCGTTCATATTCGATTCACTATAGCGGTTCACCGTCGCCAGGTAGCCGGTACTCCAGCCGCGCACAGTTCGATCAGTACTGCTCAGGGCCCGGGCATAACGTTTTTCCAGATCGGCCTGTTCGAGCACGACCACCCCTTTGGGGATCTGCAACTGGTCAAACTGGATTTCCCCCCCGATATAAATCGTCAGGATCGGATGCTCATTCCAGATCTGCTCTCCCTGATCCCACGATGCCATATGTTTTGCAATCCCGCCGACCATTTGCAGTTTCCAGTTGAACTTGAATGTCTTGTCTTTCATAAATGAGTTAATTTCAGCCGGTCCCGGTAGCAGCACAACTTCATGCACCTTCTCCGGGGTCGCCGCGAAGTGCTTTAACGCCGCGTTGACTGCTGCAGTATCGCCTTGATAGAAACAAGCCTCGCTGCCATTCACCCAGTAGTGGTACACCCGGTGCGTATCATTCACCACCGGCATGATCCCCGGCCACTCCTGGAAGTTCCCCGCATTCAACGGTTTATTGCCAAAGTCCTCCATGCCCAGCGCCCACACCGGCCCTGTCAGACAGCCCAGCAGCAACAGACAACCACCCCAATTCAGGAACTTCACACGCATTGCCGTCTCTCCTTCTGAAAGAATTCGCCCCACTCCTGATAGAGACGACCACAACTGCACTTTGGTTTCCAGAAATCCCCACAGATTGAATTTTCAGGCAAAATAAACAAATACCCGGGTGGGCTCGAATGCAATTCGAGCCGAGCGCAGCGAGCAGGAGGTCCCAGCTCACTCACACAAATCAGAACAACCTGCCCTACCTGTAACAGACCAGTGAGGTTCAACTCATCAACAAACAACCTTCACACCGAGACCTCCTGTTGCCTCCGGCAATCACGGATGACATCCGCGACCACCCAGGTTCTTTTCACAAGCACCACTTTCGTGTTTTTCGTGCCTTTCGTGGTAGATAAACTACCATTAACAACGTCATCCCCGCCTCGACGCGCGTCTCAACGAACCCCGATCTCCCAGCTCCGTTCGCTGAAAAGATTCAGATCTATAAAATCAACGTCTGCTCCCTGGACGACGTCCGACATCAGCACTTCGACATAGCCTGCTCCAAATACTTTATTTAAATCCTGGGACACCCGGGCCGCAAAGGTCTGCAGTTTCTTCTCACTGGAAAACGCAGGCAACCGTTTCTGGCCGTCAACATCCAGAATCCAGAGCTCCAGCTCATCGCTGGCCAGTTCCCTGGCATCCTCTTCCAGCAACGCCAGTAACTCCTCCTGGGTAAAGTCATTCGCATCGAGCATTCGACGCGGCCGTTTGGGAAACAGCAGTCGCCGCGTCTGCAGATAGGCGTTCAGCTTCTGCGGATCATCCTTGCAGGCCACACGCTCCAGATCATCTTTTCCGGTAATCCTCTCCAGCAGACTGGATAACATTGATCGGAACCTTCAAAAAGGCGAACATGATTTTTAGAACGGCGCTCTCATCCACTACGCCCCGCTTACGTATGACACAGCGTCTGATCCCAGTCTGTTCCGTCCGCACAGATCCATTCCAGCGCCAGATGACGCTCATAGCAGATCGAAGCAAAATTCCCCTTGGTTTCTCCATCCAGATCAACCAGGCGTTGCCCGTCGATCAGCAGGTCCACCCCATCATGCTCTACGTTGATCCCTTCCTGTTCGATTCCGTCCAGGGCCCGGCTGACCGTCGCTGCATAACTGTCCCCCGGCGGTGGCTCCATCCCCTGCAGACGCATCACTTCAGTACGGGCCCGCCAGTTCAGAAACTGGGCCTGATGGAGTTCCGCATCCAGTGTTTCTTTCCCGCGAATTGCGGCACTATCCAGGAAGCCCTCGATCGGCTGATTGATGGGAACCATAGAATAGATCTCATTCGGATTCCCCACATCATAATAGCTCGGCATCTCCTCGATCACACCAATCGACCAGAGTAATGCTTTCAATGCCTCAACACGCCAGAACGTCTCAAAGATCGCACTGCGATCCCAGTCTCCCAGCGGCT
Organism: Gimesia sp.; assembly: GCF_040219335.1. Classification (NCBI taxonomy): domain Bacteria; kingdom Pseudomonadati; phylum Planctomycetota; class Planctomycetia; order Planctomycetales; family Planctomycetaceae; genus Gimesia; species Gimesia sp. The sequence goes on from NZ_JAVJSQ010000014.1 coordinate 111,269, forward strand.
CATCGTGCAGTTTGAGTTCAGCTGAAGAGAGTGCGTCGGCAATCCCATATTCGCCAACCCACTGCAAGAGACTTTCACCAAACTCCCGATAACGGTCTGCCTGGTCCGGAATATTCGAAATCCCGTTTTCTGCCTGGGCGCGCATGGCCATCAGCCCCACACACAAAGCACGTTTCGCCACACTCTCCGTCGTCTGCATTCGTCTCTCCTGTCGTGATTCTCAATTAACCCTCTGCCACTCTGTATCCAGTGACCACGGTACTCAATCAAAGCTGATCGAAACCGGATCACCAGTCTCGATGCTTGTCTGCAGCGCGATCTTGAGATCGTGCAGACAATAGTATTGCCAGCCGATCCCCTCTCCCCATTTGGCATCGAGCGAGTTAACGCCGCGTTTCTCATCCAGCTGCGGTGCATCACAGGGCTCCGGATATCCCAGTTCCTCTCCATAGCGGGCATACAGCGTCTCGACCGGAGGCAACATCCGCGGCGCCAGGTCCGATTCAATCAGAAAATGATCTTCCGTCTCTTCGAGCATTTCTGCCAGCGGGTCAAGCACATCCAGAATGAACGACTCGCGTTCTTCCTCGGGTAGACATTCAGGAAGCGTCGTGAACACACCGGAAATCGCAGATCCCGATTTGTCTTCACCCATAAACTTGCCGCAGGAAATATACCCACCCGACATGCTGAACTTCTCCTTCGCTCTGTTTTAGATTGAATTAGCCTGCTCCATTGAAACCACTGTCTCATTGTTCCCTGGATCGTACAGTAGTTCCTGCTCCATCGCGAACAATTTCCTTAATTATTTTCACACTTGTCCACCGGGTGGGCTCGAATGCAATTCGAGCCGAGCGCAGCGAGCAGGAGGTCCCAGCTCACTCACACAAATCAGAACCACCTGCCCCACTTGAAAAAAACAGGGTGAGGCTCAAATCATTAACCAACAACCTTCACACCGAGACCTCCTGTTGCCTCCGGCAATCACGGATTACATCCGCGACCACCCAGGTTCTTTTCACCATCACCACTTTCGTGATTTTCGTGTCTTTCGTGGTAGATAAAAACAGCTGCACCCTGCCAACAAAAAAACGCCCGCAGCCAACCGGCTCCGGGCGTTTCTGATTTCAACAGTTCAAGCCAACGCTTACTCGTCGGTCACACAACCTTCGGAAGCGGACTTCACGTTCTTGATGTATTTATACAAAGTACCCCGCGTGTATTTGAACGGAGGAGCCGTCCAGGCTTTGCGGCGTTCTTCGAGTTCTTCGTCGCTGACTTCCATATCAATGCGATTATTATCGGCGTCGACGATCACCTTGTCGCCGTTCTTGACCAGGGCGATCGGTCCCCCTTCCTGGGCTTCGGGAGTGATGTGGCCCACGATGAAGCCGTGTGAACCGCCGGAGAAACGACCGTCGGTCAACAGAGCCACGTCTTTCCCCAGGCCGGCACCCATGATGGCTGAAGTCGGGGTCAACATCTCAGGCATCCCCGGTCCCCCTTTGGGGCCTTCGTAGCGGATGATGATCACATCCCCTTTGCTGATCTTTTTGTCTTCCAGGGCCTTGAGCATGTCTTCTTCGGAATCGAATACGTTGGCGGTTCCTTCGAAAACCAGACCTTCTTTACCAGTGATCTTGGCAACCGCACCGGTCGGAGCCAGGTTCCCTTTCAGGATCTGCAGGTGACCGCTCGGCTTGATCGGGTCGCTGACTTTGTGCACGATGTCCTGTCCCTCTTTCAGACCGGGCAGATCGGCCAGGTTTTCGGAGTGGGTCTTGCCGGTCACCGTCATGCAGTCGCCGTTGATCAGACCTTCAGAGATCAGGTACTTCAGCACAGCCGGGGTTCCCCCCTGCTCCTGCAGGTCAGCCATCACGTACTTACCACTGGGCTTGAAGTCCGCCAGCAGCGGAATGCGATCGCTGACCGACTGGAAGTCGTCGATAGTCAGCTCTACATTCACAGAGCGGGCAATCGCCAGCAGGTGCAGGACGGCGTTGGTCGAACCGCCCAGAGCAACGGTCAGCACCATCGCGTTTTCAAATGCTTCCCGCGTCATGATATCCCGCGGCTTGAGGTCCATTTCCAGCAGCTTCTTGATTGCTGCACCGGCCCGATAACACTCTTCGAGTTTATCGGGATGCTCAGCCGGAATCGACGAGCTGTAAGGCAGTGCCATCCCCAATGCTTCAATCGCCGACGCCATGGTGTTCGCGGTATACATCCCGCCGCAGGCACCAGCGCCCGGACAGCTCTTCTGCACGATCTGCTTCCGGGTTTCGTCATCAATCGAACCGGCCAGGTATTCCCCGTACGACTGGAACGCAGAGACGATGTCCAGCTTCTGATTGTTCAGACAGCCGGGAGCGATGGTTCCGCCGTAGACCATGATCGACGGACGGTTGAAACGTCCCATCGCGATCAGACAGCCGGGCATGTTCTTGTCACAACCGGGCAGTGAAATGTTCGCGTCGTACCACTGGGCACAGGTCACGGTTTCGATACTGTCTGCGATCAAATCGCGAGACTGTAAAGAGTACGACATGCCGTCGGTTCCCATCGAAATCCCGTCACTCACGCCGATCGTGTTGAACCGCATTCCGACCAGGCCGGAAGCTTCCACGCCCTCTTTGACCTTCGCAGCCAGAATGTTGAGGTGCATATTACAGGAGTTACCTTCGTACCAGACGCTGGAAATCCCGACCTGGGCCTTGTTCATATCTTCTTCGGTCATGCCCGTGGCATACAGCATGGCCTGAGACGCCCCCTGCGAACGGGGCTGGGTGATGCGGGAACTGTAACGGTTCAGAATCGGTTGGGAATCGGATGACATCGACGGTTTTCCTCTGTTGTGTAGTACAATATCGTTCAATGATGGGAGACACGGAGCCGCACGCAGGCACGCTCCTGATTTATTCCACCAGCAGTTTCACCCGGTGGGGCACCCGTTCGACACGGGGCAGCACCTGCGGTTCGTAGATTTCTTTAAACGCCTTTGCTTCGCGGTGGTCCTGCCAGGCCTGTTCGCTGGCCCAGTGTTCCACGAGTACGAAGGTCGCCGGATCGGCTTCCGCATGATAGACGTCAAATCGCAGACAGCCCGGCTCTGTTCGCGACAGGCGACAGGCTTCCGCCAGCAGACCTTCGATTTCGGTCGCGTCCGCTGCGTCTTTCAAGGTCAGAATCACATTGAGACAAAACATAAGCGCTCTCACTCGCGACAGGGAATGAAACATTGCTGTTTGAGAAGTCAGACCTCAGACTCTCTTTAGTTCCCATACAGTAACACTCCGCCGCCTGAAGTGACAGTAAAGCGCGATTCATTCACAACACCCTGCGTCAAATCGCCCCCGCAGACGCCGCATCACCCCACCTGAACTATTCACCAGTACACACGCCACACACAACAGGATAAGCAGACTGGCGAAGCTTTGCCGATCACCCCAAGCTTCCCGCCTCGGCAAGCTACAGTGGGCTTTCATCAAGGCGTGCGGAAAAAAACGCAAATTGAGTCCACACTTGGATGACGCATTCCCAACCTTCTGTTATCATTCCGACAAGAAAGAGCAGCGAATGGATGACAAAACCTGCCCCTTCCATCACGAAAGAGGCTCTTTTGATTCTTTTGAGGGAGTATCCGGTGAGTAAAATCGAAACAGTGGAATGGCTGGACTGGAAGCGACTGCCATTATTTTCCCGCTTTGATGACGCAGCCTCTCTGATCCAGCTGGGCGACCAGCTGCTCGAAGAAGCGACCCAGCAGACCACGGCCGCCGACTACCTGCGCCAGTTTCTGCCCCAGCTGGCCACCGAACTCTCCTGCCAGTGGTGTACCCTCATCGAACGCACGCCCGAGTGGGAAACCCTCTTCGAATTCGGACGCAATTCCGCCGCCAGCTTCCCCACTAACCTCTGTAATGAAGCCCTCGACCGCGACGCCGCCGGCCTCGGTGCCGATGAGAAAAAGGCCGACTGGTTCTACATCGCCGCCCCCCTGGGCGACGTCCGTCCCGGCACGGTACTCCTCGTCGGCGGTCGCGACCTGACCAGCGAAACCCTCAGCAACGCCGTCGTCGCGGCCCGCGTACTGGGTTACGCCCTGTCGATCGTGGAAAAACGTGAAAAGCACGTCAAACGGATCGGCCGCCTCGAAACCACACTGCACATCGCCTCCAGCTTTTCGTCCGCCCGCGATACCCAGTCGCTGCTGGAACTGATCGCCAAAGAAGCCACCCGCCTGCTCGCCAGCGAACGCTCCAGTATCTTCATCTGGGACCAGGAACACAAACAGGTCGTCGCCTGCCCCGCCCTGGGTGTTGAAGGCAACACGCTCCGCCTGCCCGATGATGTCGGCATCGTCGGCGAAGTCATTCACAGCGGCAAGACCGTCACCGTGGACGACGCCTACAATGACGACCGCTTCGATCCCAGCGTCGACAAATCCAGCGGCTTCCGCACCCGCAACCTGCTCTGCGTCCCACTCCGCAACAACGCCGGCGAACTGATCGGCGCGTTCGAAGTCATGAACAAGCAGGCCGGCAAGTCCGACTTCGACGACGATGACGCACAGAGCCTCGAAGAGCTCGGCGTGCAGGCCGCCACCGCACTGGAAAACACTCGCGAACTCGAACAGCTCTCGCGCAGCCGCGACCAGCTCACCGAACAGGCCAAACAGAAAGTCCGGATCATCGGCAAGAGCTCGGCCATCGACGCGCTCCGCTCGACCATCGAACGTCTCGCCAGCACCGATCTCCCCGTACTGATCCTCGGCGAAAGCGGAACCGGGAAAGAAGTCGTCAGCCAGTCCCTGCATTACCAGGGCCCCCGCGCGAATACACCGTTCATCGCCGTCAACTGTGCAGCGTTGACCGAAACCCTGCTCGAAAGCGAACTCTTCGGCCACGAGAAAGGTGCCTTCACCGACGCCCACGAAACCCGCATCGGCAAGTTCGAACTCGCCGAAGGGGGCACACTCTTCCTCGACGAGATCGGCGACATGAGCCCGGGCGGCCAGGCCAAACTGCTGCGGGTTCTGGAACAGAAAGTCATCACCCGCGTCGGCGGTTCCGAAAGCATCCCGATCAACGTCCGCGTCGTCGCTGCGACCAATGCGAAGCTCGCCGATGCCGTCCGCGATAAAAAGTTCCGCGAAGACCTGTTCTACCGGCTGAGCGTCGTCACCCTCGAACTGCCGCCCCTCCGCGAACGTCCGGAAGACGTCATCCTGCTGGCCGAGTTTTTCCTCACCCAGTTCTGCGGTCAGGCCAACCGCCGCGTGCTGAAGATGTCCGCTGAAGCCAAAAAACGCCTGCAAGCGCACCTCTGGCCCGGTAACGTTCGCGAACTGCGCAACCTGATGGAACGCGTCGCCTTCCTCTGTGCGGGCGACCGCGTCGAAGTCGAAGACCTCGCCTTCATCCTCAGCCCCAGCCGCGACTCCGTCGTCGACATGTCATCCGACCTGAGCCTCAAAGAAGCGACCCGCCTCTTCCAGCAGGAATACATCCGCCGCACCATCAAACGCGTGGGAGGCAACATGAGCGAAACCGCCAAGTGCCTGGGCCTGCACCGCTCCAACCTCTACCGCAAAATGGGCCAGCTGGAAATGCAGGAAGCCAGCGACATGTCCGAAGAAGACGACGACTAAGGGTCGGTTACTCTGGCAATCTTGAATTGAATGAAAACACGCGCTGGCCATCTTTGAGTGACAGACATTCGATGCCGATGGAACTGGTATTACAATGAAACAGGAAGACTTTGCCCTTCCTGACCCGGAATTCGGAGAACCAGTCACCCAGCTTGGTCCCTACCCACATCGTATCCAGCTTTGTCTGCCAGTATAATTTAGGATGCTCCTGATTGTCTTCTGTCGCAATACACGTCAAGACGGGATTGACCGGTCCATCCTGATGTAGAACAAAAACAGCACGTCCCTGGCTGGCAATCCCCGTCACGCGAATGGGATCTTCCTCTTTCAATGCTTTTTCGATTCTGCCTTTTAGTTCCTCTGGATAATCGGCATGCGCAGATTCTCCTTCGAAAGCTTTCTCGTCTTCGTCAAAACTTGCGGTTCCGGTATAGCTGATGAATTCTCTGTCTGCATATACATACGGAAAAGTATGCAGTCCTTTCTTCTGATAGTCTGAAAATGGCCGGTACCTGACATCAAATATTGTTTTCACCTCAGAGTTGAAACTTGCTCTTAACAGATTTCTGGACCAGGCATGAGGAATAGAAACTTTGAGCCGCCCCTCGACAAAGCCCAGAAACTCGCGTGAGTATTTTTGCGGTATGGGGATATTTGCGGCCCCTCTGTCAGGCCCCAATAGAAGCGCATCCGTCTGCTTTTCCAGTCGCTGCCAGGCAGCTGAAAGGGCAACCGAATCAGATTCGTCATAGCAGAGCCCATTTATTTCACTGGCAGTCCGCGACAGAAACAGCTTTCGAGCTGCTTCTCCTTTGGAATACCCCGACGCAGCTCGCAGGAATTTTAGACGCAGTCGCTCCACTTTAGATAATTCTGACTCATCAACCTCAGGGACCTTAGCTTCTTCACCGGGTTGCCTTGCTCCCGCCACCAGGAATAATTTTCTGATCTTCTTTTTTTCCAACGCTTTCTGTTTCTCAGTCTCGTCATATAACTCATACAACTCGGGGTCCACCAGACCGGGCATTGCGGTAAATCCGCGCTTATCTTTAATATTCAGATTCGCCCCAGCCTCGATCAGCAATTTCACACTTTCCGCATTGGTTTCCGAGACGGCCCAATGCAGGGGCGTCTCTCCCTCACTATCTTGTACATTGAGCCGGGCTCCCCGTTTGATCATTGCCTTGAGCACTGGGGGACTTTTTGTCGCTCGATGTAACGGAGTAATACCATCCGTTCCATCGATATAAACCCCCGTTTTCGTATTGGGATCTGCTCCCGCTTTGAGTAAAGCCAGCGAAAGCGGATCGTGCCCCTGATAAATTGATGTACTCAGCGCGGTTGAGCCATACCCATCATCCAGGTCAAGTTTCGCCCCTTGATCGATCAACAACTTTGCAATAGCCACACGTCGCTTGTCGCGTTCCTGAATTAATCGAGGATTTATCTGTTTGCGTTTTTCTTCCGCACGATCACGAGCTTCAGAAGTATTCTCTGTCATTTTCTCCGGCTGAGGTTCGCGGTGACTGTGGGCAACCGCCAGTAGAGGCGTCCATTTATCAGAGCCGTAAGGCGAATAACCCAGCGACCATATGTCCTGAAATAGCTCACCATCATAAAAACCAAGACGGGCATCAGGTTTCGCTCCCGCCTGCAGCAGGCTCTTCACCTGTGCCACATCCAGTTGGAACGCAGCGATTACAAGTCGTTGATCGCGCGTGTATTTCCGTGGCTCCTCTTCTGCCCAGGCATTTGTAGTGATCAGGAGAAACAATGTAAGAAAAGAGAGGCGGCTGAGCATGGTACAGTCCTCATGGTCAGTGAGCAGAAGGGTTCTCGGAAAAACTACCGGTAGTGTATCAGGTTCGTGCCCCCCTCGTCCAAAACTATTTCAGCAAAGCAGGTGTGATGAGAGACGTAATTTAACCAGTCCAGAACCTACCCGCCCGTCAACAAATCCACAAAACAGCAAATCCAAATGTAACATCCGGGTGCCGCACCCTGTAATTCTTTCACATCAGGAGGCATCTCACCCCGCTGACTTCACCCCTCAGCTTGCCAGCTTACCAGGATTATCGTTTTTCAGAACTGGCACTCGATTTGCCTTACATCCTCCCCAGACTGCGGGCATTCGAAAACCATCTGCATTCAAGGAGGATCAGGTTATGGAAATCATGCTGACCATGTTACTGGGTGTGGCCACGGCAGCAGGCCCCACAGTCATCAACGCAGACTTCGAACAGAAAGACGTCCGCACCGGCCTACCAACCGGCTGGTCTTACACTTCGCTACCGGGCAGACAGCACCTGGTGAATTACCAGTCCACGCAGGTCACTGCAGCACAAAAACAGGGCAGCGCACTGTCCATCACCGTCGCCTCGGATCACCCCGAGCAGATCGTCGCCTACAACATTCACCAGGACCTGCAAGGGCTGACTCCCGGCAAAGCCTACCGCGTCTCCGCCCGCGTCTGTACTAAGGGATTGAAAACCATGCCCATGATCGTCGTCCAGTGCATCGACGCCAGTGGCAGAAAATTCGTCGGCATGGCACGTTCTCCGCAGCGTGATCTCCCCGGCGACTTGGATTCCTGGGAACAGATTCATACCGACATCTTCATCCCCGAAGGGACGTCAACCGTTCGACTGCGCATCGGCATCCCCGCAGCAGGCAACGCCGGCGGCACCGCCATCATTGACGACGTCGACATCGTCGAGATGAATTAAGGTTCGCGCCCCAGAGAAACGTAGGGGCTGGCCTTTGTGCCAGCCCGCATTCAACGCCCCTTATTTGAAACCACTCTGTCAGCGGGTGGGCTCGGATCAAATCCGAGCCGAGCGCAGCGAGCAGGAGGTCCCGGTTCTCGCGTCCCCATCAGAGCAGCCTTTCCCAACACTCAAAACCTAAAGAGCAAGGCTCATCTCATCAACGGACGACATTCACACCGCGACCACCTGTTACCTGCTGCAGTTAAAGATTAATTCAGGAACAAAAAAACCGGCCCCAATGAGCCGGCTTTTCTTTTATTACTTCGCGACGAGTATCAACTACTCACCCCGCAACCGTTTGCCCAGCTTGCCGACTTCGGCCGCCAGTTCCTTGCGGGCTTCGCCCAGACCTTCGGGAGTCAGGTTGCCCCCCTTGAGGTAGTCCAGCACGATGTCTTCAGCTTTCATCAGATCCTTGCACGCGTCCGCGATTTCGGAAGCAATCTCGTGAGGAATCGTCGTCACGCCGTTCAAATCGCCGTGCAGCAGGTCGCCGGGAAAAATCGGAATGCCACCCACGGTAATCGGCACATTGACCGCCAGCGTGTGACAGTAACCGTGCGCACAGATCGCCCCGTTCGTAAACGCGGGGAAGTCGAGAGCTTCAACCTGGTCCAGGTCACGACCGGCGCCGGAGGTGATGATCCCTTTCGCACCGTATGCTTTATAAGTGCTGCACATCACTTCGCCGAACGTGGCGGAAGCGGTTGGCTCGTCCATATCCTGGTAAACGACAACCGGTGCACCCGGCAGTGATTCAAAAGCAGCGACCTGGTTATCCAGACCGGCGTAAACGTCTCCACTGCGGGGCGGTGCCATGCTGCGGAAAGTGGAAGTCAACGCGTAGCCAACCATGGGAGGCATCTTGGGGAAACAGGCTTTGATCGTATCGTTCATAAAGCCGACGTTCCGCGGACGGATGTTCCACAGCTCGATCACATTACAGACGGTCGGGGTGTCATACTTGGCAAGTTCATCCAAAGCTTCGTTGGAGAGGCCTTCAGTCGTGGACATGAATGGGTTCCTGTTGGTTAAATTTCAGTGTTGCGGTTTCTTAAAAACGGAGGCCAGATTCCCTTCCGCATCGAAAGGCAAGTCGAACGGCCCGGAAATGATTTCCAGGTCGTCGCGGCTGTTGATCTCCTCCAGGTACGTTTCGCTGACGACAACTTCGCTCAGTTCAAGCGTGTCGTAAATCTGTACGATGCCACTGGTTTCGGGTTCCACCAGCCCCACAGTCTGCAGGGCCGCTTCAATGGCTTCGCGGTCATTCGGATACACCAGAGGAACCATTCCGGCGGTAGGATGACTCCCTGTAATCGTATTAATGCGGGTGCTTTGCCAGTCCACCCCCGCCACGGTCCGCTCGTTCGTGAACTCGGCCAGACCGATGCCGCACGCGTTGCCATGCGTCTCTTCGGTCAAACCACGAATCATAATTCGTTTGCAGGCGACGACATCCCGTTCCGTGGCGGCATGGTCATTGAACTTCCGTCCGACCACGCAGGCATCCATTCCCGAACCGCTGATGTTCTTCCCGATCCGATCCACGATCAGCAGATCGATCTTCGGGAAAGGCAGTCGAGGGAGCCACTGGCGGGCAATCTCCAGCAGTTCCTTCTCCCGTTCGTAAAAGTTCTCCGGCGCCACAGCTTCGATCATGCCGGTTTCGTCGTAGGAATTCTCGACAATCGCCAGGCCACCGATCACACTGCATTTTTTCAATACCGACGCTGCCACCGCCTTGATGATCTCTTCAAAACTGTGATCTTCAATCGCCCGATGATAAATCTTGGCCCCCTCATGCTTCCCCAGGCCGATCAACATCATCTTATGCAGACCCGATTCAATATCCCCCACAAACCGGGTGTGCGGTTTGACCCGTCCACAGACCAGCACATGATCCGCAGCGTAGGCGTTCTTATCAAAATGCACCGGAATCCCGTGCGGCGTCTGGTCAACAATCACCGTTTCCATCGAGGAACGGATCTCCACCCCCATCGCTGCTTCCGTCACCCCATACGAGGCAATCACCTGCGCCTGACCTTCCGCGGTCCCGCCGCCATGACTGCCCATTGCCGGGACGATAAACGGTTCCGCGCCGAGTGACTTCAGGTAATCGACAGTCGACTTGATAATCAGCGCAATATTGGCAATTCCGCGGCTTCCCACAGGCACCGCCACAGAATCCCCCGGTCTGACTACTTCCCCCAGATTCAGCTTCGACAACGTCGATTGAACTGCTTCCGCCACATCGTCAACGCGCGTCGTGGGGAAGTGCTGGCGGACCCGGTAAGCCTGGGGCAGATTCATGTTCATAGTCGTAATTCGATCCAATCAGTTCCGGGGGCGGGCAAGCGGGATGGTATCCATGCGTCTGATATATGAAGAGTCTGTTATTGTACGGTATTCTGATCCAATTCCGCTACACTCCCGACCCTCCGCCTGTCAGAATCAGGGCAGATCGGTAATCGCCGCCGGTTCTCCGGCTGCAGCCCGGAACAGTCTTGTTCTAAAGTCTCGATTGCGATACCTTTACCAATGGTCCATCCCTCCCACACCGGCCGAACCCGGATTGGCCGACAACCAGCGTCCGCCGCAAGTGTCAGACATCAAGGCACACGCGTCAGATCAGGTCTGAGAGGGAAACCATCTGATTACCCAAGAACAATCAGCAGGTCGAAACTGGAAGTCGAGCCTTGTTGCTGCAAGGAAGCAGATATGAGAAAAAACTTTGAACGGATTATCTTTGCAGTCTCTGTTTGTGTGCTGGCAGGGGTCCTCTTCATTCAGGGCATCCTGTATCTGAGAGATCTGGGATTCACAGACGAGTCCACCCCCGTCACACTCTCGCTCTCGCAGGATCCGAATCCTGTCGCTGAACCGGAGCCGGCGCTGACTGAGAGCGAACTGGCTCCCCTGCCGGCTCTGCCTCAAATCGAGCTCGCACTCGCCGAAGCCAAGGACGGAACAGAACTCGCAGCAGACGAAGTGGAAGCGCCCACACTCGACGGTCCCCGGCTGTCAGTTCCCGAAAGCGGCCAGGGCAAGATTCTCGCGAACCCCGAGAGTGCCCGGCCCGCACTGCCACTGCTGCCCGCACTGGAAGCCGAACATCCCCAAACACCCGGCCCGCTGATGCCGCCCCTCAATGCAGAACCGCTGGTCGAGAAACCCCGACACGATGATGCCGCTGCTGACAAACTGATCCGCTCGATCATCAAAGAACATCTACCCCACGCCACTCCGGAAGAACTCCAGATCTGGTTTGAAGAACTCAGAGGCGTCCCCCCCAAAGTCGCGAATGACATGCTCGCCATTCGCAAGCTCCTGCAGCCCAAAACCGCGCTGCGGATGCCCATCGAAAAATGGGAGGAGCTGAATCCGACACTGGAACTTGCACCGCCGCAACAACAGCCCGTCTCTTCGACACACAACCGGGGCAGCGACCAGGGAGGCTTCATCGGCTTCTCGTCACAGGCCGACCGGGACGAACTCCTGCAGCGTCTAAGGCCCACCGTCGATGCCCTGCGGATGTCGCGGGATGTGATCGTCAACAACATCGCCAATGCAGGCACCGTCGGCTTCAAACGATTGAACGTGGAATTTGAAGCACTCCCCTACGAATACATTGAAACGCCTGCCAGCGAGAAAAACTCGGCTGCACCGCCGATCGCAGTCGGCATGGGCAGCCAGGTCCTGCAGACCCGACTCTCACAGACTGCCGGCGAACTGATTAGAACCGGCCGCAAACTCGATGTCGCCATCGAAGGTCAGGGCTTTCTGCAGGTCAGCCTCGGAGAACAGACTCTGTTTACCCGCGCCGGCCGCCTGATGATCGACGACCAGCGTCGCCTCTGCCTGCGGGGTTCTCAACAGAATTTCCCACTCGCACCCGAAATCCTCATTCCGGAATCGGCACACTCGGTGCAGATCCGTGAGAACGGCGCCGTCGTCGCGATTGTTACCAACAAAGAATCAGCCGACGCAGAACAGCAGCTGGGCACCATCCAGCTGTCCTGCTTTGCCGATGACACCGAACTCTTTCCACGCGAGTCCTGCCTGTTTGAAGCGACTGCCCGCTCGGGGGTTCCCCGCGAACTGACGCCGGGAAAACAGGGGGCCGGCCTGCTCGTGTCTGGCATGCTCGAGGCGTCTAATGTTTCCATCGCAGAAGAACTGGAAGCACTGGCCTCGATCAAACAGCGCGTCGATGCGCTGCAGACCATCTATCAACTGGATACCCTTGAACCGGTACAGGCTGATCTCGGTCCCCCTTCTGATCGTATCGCTCGACCGGAAGGTCAGCGACTGCCCCGCGGCAATCGCCCGATTATCAAATAACCCGCTCGCAAATCAGCGAGTGCGTTCTGCTCAGGAGAAGATTTCCTTGAGCTTGTTGTGGCGGTGATAGAAGCCTTCGTCGAACACATCGAGCAGCTTGGATTCCGTCACGATGAATCCGAGCAGACCTCCCGGGGGTTGAAATTCGAGCCGGTCAATCACGGTCACCAGGTTATCGCCGCTGGGTACGATTTCGTGTTCGTGGATGTAATGCTTGAGCGGACCGGAAATCTGTTTTTCGGTAAACAACTTCGGTTCATCGAAAACGGTGATCTCGTGGACCCCTTCCTGCACCTGCCCGAAGCCCTGAATACGAAATTCAATCGTCGCCCCTTTATAGAGCTTGTCCGGTTTTTTCGTAAATGTCAGGCCGGCATCCGGAGGACTGATCTTCAGAATATTTTCGGTATCGATCAGAAACTCGAATACCTGTTCGGGGGTGGCGGTCAGCTGCACGCTGGCTTCGAAGTTCGCCATGGTCTCTCTCTTTCGACTTTCAACGCGGATAAATATACTTTACAACAGTACGTTTTCTAAGCGGTCAGAGCCGCCGCGCCTATCCTAGCTGAATGTTTTCGAAATAACGAGTCCCCCAACACCCCGGATCGGGTTTCCCCGCGATCTGGGGTCTATCTGAAGCGAATTCCCCATGCAGTTTTCCCCGGAAGTCCTGAAACAGTGCTGGTTTCTGGCTGGTCCCACCGCCTGCGGCAAGACCGAACTCAGCCTGCAGCTGGCCGAACATCTGGATGCGGAAATCCTGGCCCTCGACTCGATGTCTCTCTACCGGGGCATGGACATCGGCACCGCAAAAGCTTCGCCTGAAGAACAGCAGAGAATTCCCCATCATCTGATCGACGTCATCGACCCACACGAGGAATTCAGCGTCGCCGATTACCTGACCGCCGCCGAACAATGTTGTCGGGAAATCATCGACCGCGGACATGTTCCCCTCTTCGTGGGAGGCACCGGCCTTTACCTGCGGGCCGTCTTACGCGGCGTCTTCGAAGGCCCCGCCGCCGACTGGGATTACCGCCGCGAACTCGAACAGTTCGTCGAGGCCGAAGGCAACCTGGCTCTGCATGCGAGACTGGCCGAAGTGGATTCGGTCTCCGCAGAAAAACTGCATCCCAACGATCTCCGCCGCGTCACGCGGGCCCTGGAAGTTTACCACGTCACCGGCCAGCCGCTTTCGTCCCAACACCAGGAAACCGCCCTCCCCGCAGACGAAAGACCGCAGCACGTCTACTGGCTCTCCCCCGATCGCGACTGGCTCTACGCCCGCATCAACGCCCGCGTCGACCTGATGCTGCAGGCTGGACTGCTGGACGAAGTCAAAACGCTGCTCGCCGCAGAACAGCCACTCAGCCGCACCGCCCGACAGGCGCTCGGTTACAAGGAACTGATCGACCACCTGGAAGGCGACATCGCTTATGACGACGCGGTCGAAACCCTGAAAGTCCGCACCCGCCAGTTCGCCAAACGCCAGCACACCTGGTTCCGCAACCTCGAAGAATGCCACGCACTCGAAGTCACTACCACAGACACCACAAACGACCTGCTCGATAAACTGCTGAAGTGATTTTACTACCACGAAAAGCACGAAAGACACGAAAGACACGAAATTATTCTTTCTGAGAATCGCCAGCAGTAATGAGAAGTAAAACACTCAGAAGCTGGAACCAGTCCTGTTAAAAACTACTTCTGTTTCACCTGCCAAAAATATCAGGCTGGCAATGACGTGCAGGCACCAACATCAAGTTTTAAATTTTCGTGCTTTTCGTGTCTTTCGTGGTTAAATAATTTCGAATCATAAGCGATTCACAAAACATAGCGTTCAACGGTGACTTTAGGATAACTCCCAAAGTTGATCAGCAGCCCCAGCTTCTTCTCGGCTGCTTTCTGATAATTGATTAGTTGTGCTGCATGCTCAGATCCCAGTGATTTCACAGCTTTCAGTTCCAGAATAATTGAGTCATAACAAATCAGATCCGGTTGATAGGCTTGTTGTAAAGATTCCCCCTTGTAACTCAACCGCAACACCGGCTTCGCCACAAACGGAATCCCTCGCTGTTTCAATTCCCGCTCCAGACACTCCTGGTAAACCGCTTCCAGAAATCCACAACCAACCTCCCGATAAACCTCGAAGACAGCCCCCTGAATCGCGAAGCATTCTTCCTTATAAATAATCTGATTCATCACGATTCCAGTTTCTTACATTTTTATTTTGCTACCACGAAAGACACGAAAAGCACGAAATTGATTCTTCACAATCTCTAAGCAAACGACACCAAAACAACTCAGACCTGCTTTAACTAATAGATTGATATTCTGAGTTCAAAAAAAAATCACAGTCGTAAAAACTGTGACCAGAGTATTCACCCCCGTCTTACCAGCGGCGATCATTCCCTGCTTTTCGTGTCTTTCGTGCTTTTCGTGGTAGTATAAAAACAACACCACAATATTCTATTGTACACATATCGTAATCAACATCAAATAAAGCCTCAGCCAGGCAGTCTCTTTCGTGGTATCCCCCATTCGGAATACGTTTCGTGGCCGTTCTGAGTTGTTTCCGCTTAGTCGGTGGCTAAGTTCCCCGTAACTCTCTATAGTGTCTTGCTAAATCTAGTAAATGAACTGGTCGGACCCTCTCGGCTGCTGGTCCGGGTTTCCAGTGCTTGTTTCCCTCAACTTCAATATTGTGTGATTCATGATGACCGACGAAAAAGTGTTAATTCAGGTGGGCCACAGTCCCGATCCGGACGATGCCTTTATGTTCCATGCCCTGGCCAATGACAAAATCGAAACTGGTAAGTATCGATTCACTCATGAGTTACAGGATATTGAAACGCTCAACCAGCGTGCCTTCAACGCGGAACTGGAACTGACCGCCGTCAGCCTCCACGGCTACGCTTACCTGACTGACACCTATGCGATCTGCTCCTGTGGTGCCTCCATGGGCGATAAGTACGGCCCCATGGTCGTGGCCCGCGAAGAGTGGAGCATCGACGATCTCCGCGGCAAAAAGATCGCCATTCCCGGCAAGCTGACCACCGCCTTCCTCACCCTCAAACTGCTGCTGGGTGATGATTTTGAATACGAAGAGCACCCCTTCGATGAGATCCTGAACCTGGTCGAACAGGGTAAATTTGACGCCGGCCTGATCATTCACGAAGGCCAGCTGACCTACGCCAACCAGGGACTCAAACTGGTCGTTGACCTGGGTGAGTGGTGGTACGAAGAAACCGGACTCCCCCTGCCGCTGGGTGCCAACGCCATCCGCAAAGACCTCGGTCAGGAAATGATGGAAGAAGTCACTGCGATCCTCAAACGGAGCATTGAGTACGGTCTGGAACACCGCGACGAAGCCCTCGATCACGCCCTGAAATACGGTCGCGATCTCAACCGGGGCAGTGCCGACAAGTTCGTAGGCATGTACGTCAACGACTGGACCCTCGATTTCGGCGAAAAGGGACGCGAAGCAGTCGCGACTCTGCTCAACCGGGGCTATGAAGCCGGCATCATTCCGAATCCCGTCAAACTGGAATTCATCGGTTAAGACTTCAGTCGCTCCCGTGATTGAATCGTAGAGAGATAGAGAAGGTGGTATGCGATGAGTGAATCAAACTCATCCGGATATTTACAGACATTGTTCGGTCTGTCCGGCAAAACGGCGACCGTCATCGGCGGTACCGGAGTTCTGGGGGGCGCCATTGCAGACGCTCTGGCCCAGGCCGGCGCCCATGTCATTATCGTGGGACGTAACCAGGAAAACGGCGACGGTCGTGTGAAGCTGATCAAAGATCTGGGCGGCAGTGCCGAGTTCTTCCAGGCCGATTCCACAAACCGTGCTGATCTGGAAGCAATCATCGCACACCTTAAGGCCAGTGATCGGACACCCGATATCCTGGTCAACGGTGCTGGCATCAACGCGGCGACACCCTTCCTCGAAATCAGCGACAAAGAGTGGGACGATATCTTCCGCGTCAACCTGCTCAGCGTGAAAGTCGCCTGCCAGGTCTTCGGCGAAGCTATGCTCAAGCAGGAAATCCCTGGCTCGATCATCAACATCGCTTCCATGAGTGCCATCACTCCGCTCTCACGCGTCTTCACTTATTCCGCCTCGAAGGCCGCTGTGCTCAACCTGACACAGAACCTGGCTCGCGAATGGGCCGAACAGGGTGTACGGGTCAATGCACTCTCTCCCGGCTTCTTTCCTGCCGAACAGAACCGAAAAGTGCTGACACCCGAACGCGTAAAGAGTATTATGAATCATACGCCTGCGCAGCGATTCGGCGATCCCGAGGAGCTGGCAGGGGCGGTCCTGCTGATGGCCTCCGGTAAGGCCGGCAGCTTCATCACCGGCACTAACATCGCCGTGGATGGCGGTTTTTCCTGCATGACCATCTGAGATTCTTCCCGACAACGAGTTTAAGGAGCACCCGACTTGGATCCGATTCAGATTGAACCTGGTCAACGCTACCTCGCTCGTATCAATCCCAAGCGGATTCCGCACATCTTCACCGACGTCCTGATTATCGGCGGCGGGATCGCAGGCTGCCGCGCTGCACTGGAAATCGATCCCCGCCTCGAGACGATCATCGTCAACAAAGGCAAAGTCACACAGTCCAACAGTGCCTACGCCCAGGGCGGAATTGCCGGTGTGCTTGATCCCCTGGACAACATCACCAACCACGTGCAGGATACGCTCGCCGCCGGCAAGGATCTCTGTGATCCCGAACTGGTGGAATACGTCTGCTCTGAAGCGCCCCGACACATTCAGGAACTGATCGAATTCGGGGCCGACTTCGATACACAGGATGGCAAAATCGCACTCACCAAAGAGGGGGGCCACAGCCATCGACGCGTCGCGCACGCCTTGGGCGATGCCA
Source organism: Gimesia sp. (assembly GCF_040219335.1). Taxonomy (NCBI): domain Bacteria; kingdom Pseudomonadati; phylum Planctomycetota; class Planctomycetia; order Planctomycetales; family Planctomycetaceae; genus Gimesia; species Gimesia sp. The sequence continues at coordinate 128,926 of NZ_JAVJSQ010000014.1, forward strand.
CCGGAAAAGAAATCATGCGGGCCCTGGTCGCCGCCGTCCAGAGCCGTCCCAATATTCAGACCTGGATGAAAACCCCCACACTCGACCTGGTCACTGAAGACGGCCAGTGCCGCGGTGCCATCATCTGGAACCGCTACCACGGCAAGTCACTCGTCTGGGCCAAGCAGGTCATCCTCGCCACCGGTGGTGCGGGCTGTCTGTTCCGTGAAACCACGAATCCCCCCCTGGCGACCGGCGATGGACACGCCCTGGCCTTCCGCGCCGGTGCCCGCCTGCAGGACATGGAGTTCATGCAGTTCCACCCGACCGTACTCTATATCGCCGGGGGTGCCCGCTATCTGGTCTCCGAAGCCGTCCGGGGCGAAGGCGCCTACCTCCGGGACTGCAACGGCGTGCGGTTCATGGAGGAATACCACCCCGATCTGGAACTCGCACATCGCGACATCGTCAGTCGGGCCATCACCGATCGCATGCTGAAAACCAGCCACTCCTGCGTCTACCTCGATCTACGGCACATCGACAAGCAGCTGGTCAAAGAACGCTTCCCCAACATCAGCAAGGTCTGTGCGGGTTTCGGCCTGGACCTGTCCAAAGATCAGATCCCGGTCCGCCCCGGAGCCCACTACATGATTGGCGGCGTCAAAACCGATCTGCAGGCACGAACTTCAGTGCCTCACCTCTGGGCCGCCGGCGAAGTCACATCCACCGGTCTGCACGGCAGTAACCGACTCGCATCCAACAGCCTGCTGGAAGGCATGATCTTCGGATCCGCAGCCGGCAAAGGCGCTTCCACAGCAGCCCTCAGCATGCCCGATCAATACTCCGCATCGTTGCTGTCTGAATGGGAAACCGAAAAACGCTCGGATGAAGACCTCAACAGTAAGGACTTAAGGAACTCGCTGGCCAGCCTCATGTGGCGGGATGTCGGCATCACCCGCAGCGCGGAGTCTCTGCAAAACGCGCAGGACAAAGTCGATTTCTGGAGCCGCTATGTCGTCGATCGCGAATTCAAAGCACTCCCCGGCTGGGAACTGCAGAACATGCTGCTCGTCTCTCAACTGATGATTACCTCTGCCATTGAACGGCGCGAAAGCCGCGGAGTACACTATCGAAGTGACTTCCCGGAAACGGATCCGGCTTTCCAGAAACATATTTCCGTGATCTCAACCAGCTGAGCAACCCGTACGCAACCACGGCCCCGAAACAACCACAGGAAGGGACATCATGCTGCCAGGCATCAAACTGTTTGATCTAACCGGACGCGCTGCCATCATCACCGGAGGTTCCAAAGGACTCGGTTCCGCCATGGCCGAAGGACTTGCTTCAGCAGGTGCGAACGTTCTGTTGACCAGTCGGCATGCGGAAGAAGCAGCAGAAACCGCAGCTCAGATTGAAGCCGACTACGGCACCAGAGCGATCGGTATCGCAGCCGACGTCACCGATCCGGAACAGGTCGCCGCGATGACCGAACGGGCCATCTCGGAGTTCGGCAGGATCGACATTCTGATCAACAACGCAGGCATCAACATCCGTGGTCCCATCGATGAACTCACACTGGAAGAATTCGAGGAAGTGCAGAAAGTGAATGTCACCGGTCCCTGGCTCTGTGTCCGGTCGGTCGTCCCCCATATGAAAAAAGCCGGCTACGGTCGCATCATCAACATGGCCAGCACACTCGGTCTGGTTGGACTCTCCAACCGCACTCCGTATACCGCCAGCAAAGGCGCCATGGTCCAGATGACGCGAGCCATGGGTCTGGAGTTCTGCGAGTACGGCATCACCTGTAACGCGATCTGCCCCGGTCCGTTTCTCACTCCCATGAATCAGCCATTCGCCGAGACCGAAGAGATCAAGAAATTCATCGTCGGTGCCGTCGCCATGAACCGCTGGGCACAAATGGAAGAAATCCAGGGTGCGGCAATTTTCCTCGCCAGCAATGCATCCAGCTACATGACCGGCAGCATGGTCACCGTCGATGGCGGCTGGACCGCGCGTTAGAACAACAGGAGACAAAATGAGTTCCCCGGATGACAGCCCGTCGATCAAGCAGGCCGACCAAGTCAGACGGACTCTCTTCAAACGGCCCCTGTTCATCGTTCTGTTCCTGCTGGCAACTGTGATGGCCTACTCGCTGTTTCTCATCGTGATGTTTCACGAGCAGGTCGCCTTCTTTCAGAAACACGGGGCCCACCTGGAAACCGAATTTCGTAATTCCCGGGGCGAATTGATCCGCGGTGGTTTCGAAAACGCTCCTGCGAAACATTTCATCCCGGGACCGTTACTGCGTTATCAACGCTCCATCGACGGAGTGCATCTCGCGCGGTCCGCGCAGCTCAGCGATTCAGAAATCGATCAGCTATTCCAACGACTCACGAATTTTCCACAGCTCAAATGGTTAACGCTGGAAGGCTTTCAAATTAACCAGCCACGGGCGCGCGCCCTGGCTCGATTAACGAAACTCGAAGATCTCGCACTGCGGTTCTGTACGATTGACGAAACCTGCCTCGCCACGCTGCTGGGACAGAACGGTCTCCAGCATGTCAGCCTGGCCAACTCGAAATTCGATGAAAGTGAGCTCGCGATCTTCCATCAACAGCCCGCACAGAAAACGCTGCGCTCGCTCTCGCTGTCGAACTGCCCGGTCACAGATCAGACCACGAAACTGATCGCCGGCTGTAACCAGCTCGCCTTCCTCGAACTGGACGGCACTCATATCAGCGACCAGGGCGTCAAAATTCTGGCCCGGCTGCCCCGCCTCGAAGTCCTGATTCTGGACCATACCAATGTGACTGATGCCGGCGTCGCTTATCTCTCTGGTACGCCTCAGCTTGTCGAACTCAGCCTCAGTAACACCGGCGCTTCGGACGAAATGCTGGAATCGTTACAACTGGAAATACCCGCATTGCGGGTCTCCGACGATTGAGATACCTGAACCTGCACTGAATCCACACATATTGACTGATCTTCCATACTCAGTGTACCTCCCCGCGCGATGTCTCCAATCTGCTTAACCAGAACTCGGTCCCCGGGCCAGACTCGAATTTGTGGCGTTTTCTAAACTCTATTTACTCTTACGAGATAATCCTGTCCTAATTTTGTGTATCTCCATGTTTTAACCCCGCCGTAAAATAGTCCCCAAGGCAAAAGAAAACAGAAACATGATCTATCATAAATCCAAGGTGCTCATTGTCGACGACTCAGAAGTCGTACGGCATATCCTCTCCAAAGCCCTGACGCCGGAAGGTTACACAATCTATTCGGCCGTCGATGGTGAGGATGGCTGGCGTAAAATCAACGAACTGCAGCCGGACATCGTGCTGCTCGATGTGGAAATGCCGACCCGCAACGGATTTGATGTCCTCCGTGAAATCCGTAATAACTTCAAGGCGGAAGAAATCGCAGTCATCATGGTCACCACACAGAGTGATGGCAAAGGGATTGCCCGTGCCTTTGAAGAGGGTGCCTTCGACTACATCCCCAAACCGGCCACCGAATCGGAAATCAAGGCGCGGGTCCGCAACGCTATCCGTGCAATTCACCTCCTGCGCGAACAGAAACATCTCAGACAACAGGCCGAAGCCGCCAACCAGTCCAAGAGCGCCTTCCTGGCCAATATGAGCCATGAAATCCGTACCCCCATGACGGCCATTCTCGGCTACACCGAAATCCTGGAACTCGAAGCCCGCACACATCAGATGCCGGAACTGTTCCTCGATTCGCTGGATACCATCCGCCGCAACGGCGGTCACCTGATGGAACTCATCAACGACATCCTGGACCTCTCCAAAATTGAAGCAGGCAAACTCGATGTCGAATCCATCGCCTGCTCACCACAGACCATTGTGGAAGAAGTCATGGAACTCGTGCAGGTCCGGGCGGAAGCTAAGGGGCTCAAGCTCGAAACAGACTTCAAGTTCCCCCTGCCCGCGCAAATTCATTCCGACCCGACCCGCATCCGCCAGATTCTGATCAACCTCATTGGCAATGCGATCAAGTTTACGGAAGTCGGCACCATTCGACTGGAAACCGAACTCCTGCAGGCACCTTACGAAGAGCCTCAAATCCAATTCACGATCGTCGATCAGGGTATCGGCATGACGGAAGCGCAGATGACAAATCTGTTCCGTCCCTTCAGCCAGGCCGATTCGTCCACTTCACGCAAGTACGGGGGAACCGGACTGGGACTGACCATCTGCAAACGACTGGCCAACATCCTCGGCGGTGACATCTCCGTTCAGAGCGAACTTAACCAGGGTTCCCGTTTCTCCGCGACCGTGCGGACAGGCAGTCTGGCAGAAATCGAACTCATCCACGAACTTCTCGATACAAATGTAATTTCAGCGACAGCTGGAGCAGACAATAAAACAGCGTCTGTGGAAGAAGAATTCCCGCTGCGTGGTAAACATGTTCTGCTGGCAGAAGACGGCCCGGATAACCAGAAGCTGATCTCCTTTATCCTCAAGAAAGCGGGCGCTGAAGTGTGCCTGGCCGCAAATGGTGAAGAGGCTTACCAGGCCGCGATCCAGGAGATGGAACGAGGCGCACTCTTCGATGTGATCCTCATGGACATGCAGATGCCCATTCTCGACGGCTACAGTGCCACACGCAAAGTCCGCGACGTTGGTTACACAGGCCCAATCATCTCACTCACGGCCAACGCGATGGAAGGCGACCGGGAGAAATGTCTGGCCGTCGGCTGTAACGATCATATCACCAAACCCATTGATCGTCGGCAACTCGTCGAGATGATTTCCGAAATCGCTGAGTCCTCCGAGCTCTGTCTTTCCTGACAAGTCTTGATCTCAATAAAAAAGCCGAGTCACCCTGGATCGCTCGCAGGGTGAACCGGCTTTTCTTGTTTCATGCTAACTGCTAATCCTTCAGCGCCGCCAGCTTCTTCAACGCCGCCTGATGCGCCTGTTGATACACGTCCTTAAGCGACACCGGCTGACCGCCGTTGGTTTTACTCTGATCCGCAGCTGACATGAACGTGTAGATCTCCATCGTCTCCGCCGGACTCACCGGAGCCTTGCCGGTCTGGAAGAATTTCACCACTTCCACCAGCAACGGTTCGTATCCACTGAAACTGCCAATCGGGGCAATCCCCTTACTCCCGTAGACAGTCCCGCCGTATCCTCCCTGGTAACCGTTGTTCTCTTTTCTGCGTCCGCGGAACGTGCCGATCCGCCCGTCTTTCCACGTCCCTACTGCCAGATCCGTATTCGGCGTATTGATGCGGACCACCGTTTCACAACCCGGCCCCATGATCGTATACAGCGTCTCAACGCCGTGAATCCCATACCAGTAAAAATCGGGATGGGTACTTTCCATAGGACAGGGACTGTAAGCATCACAGCCAATGATCTCACCCACCACACCGCTGTTAATCTTCTTCGCACCATCGGTGTATCGCAGTGATGAAGAACTGAAGACCGGGGTCTTGTACTGTTTCGCCGCTTCATAAATGGCAATCACATCCGTCAGATCACCGGCGACCGGCTTGTCGACAAACAGAGGCTTCCCCGCTTTGAGCACGGGCAGTGCCTGCTCGAGGTGCACGCGACCATCGTTGCTCTCCAGTAGCACCACATCGACCTCGTCCAGCAACGCTTCAATACTGGGTACGATCTTTACCCCCTGTGCCGTCACCTGCTCTGTGATCTGGGGAACGGATTCCACGCTCTCCTTGATGTCTCGACTCCCCCGCGGATAAGCGGCGACCACGCGACAGGCTTTGAACTCAGGAAACTTCGGCTCCGCGCTGTTCAAAATTTTGGTGAAGTTGCTCGCATGCGAAGTATCCAGGCCAATGATGCCGATCTTCAGCGGCTTTGTTTCCTCCGCAAATAAAACCTGCGTCACACAACAACAAAGGACCAGACAGACAGCCACACACAGGTAACCACGTAACAACGTCATGATGTCAGTTCTCCAAATTCGGTACCCTCTGAGAACTCCATGAATTCATAGACGGCACCATCGATCAACACAAAAACCACTTTCAGATTCTCCATCGCCTGGAACGGCCCCAGCAGAACGTGCAAGCCTTCTATTTCTTGATCGATATCCGGCACCTTAAAGGCAATGTGCGGCTGATAACGAACCGGTCCGGTGACCGGCGTATCGGGCTCGAACCTGAGATATTCGATTTTATAAGGATGCTCATTCGGGTTGGTGACATACACCTTTGTCTCTTCCACGTAGATTTCGCCCGGCTGTGGATCGTCGGTAATCACACCCACATGATGAAACTCTCGCATGGCAGCTCCTTAAGCTGGGGGACTTCGAACCGGCTTCAGTCAGCCGGGTTCGCAGACATCGATTCTACCGGCACCGATGCGTCCGATCAAAGGGATGCTGCGGAAATGATGCGTTTCGGCAACATCACAGCCCGCACCTGAAACACATGATCCGCTCGATTACCGCAAAAGTCCCTGTTCCCCTCTTGTCATGCCTCGTGTTTGCCCCGCACAATATTTTCTCCTCTCCTCGACGAAAGACTGCCGCGAAATCACGCTTCTCCCGGATACCGTGACCACAGCCAACACCCATGAATAACCTCTTACCACTGATCATTGTCTGCTGCGCCATCGCGATTGCCATCTGCAGCCCGCACCCGACGGTCTCGATTCTGAAACCGTTCCGCTGGCTCATGCGCCGCTTTTCTGACAGTGTCACCCGGGGTGTCCTGTTCTTCTTCTGCCTGACGCTGCTGCTGGAACTCGGCATCGGTCTCTGTATCCGCATTCCCGCTCCCATGGTCCACGACGAGTTCGCATACCTGCTCGCTGCAGATACTTTTGCATCCGGCCAACTGACCAACCCCACGCATCCCCAGTGGGAACACTTCGAAAGCTTCCATATCATTCACCAGCCTACGTACCAGGCGAAATATCCACCCGCACAGGGACTGTTGCTCGCACTGGGACAAGCCACGACCGGCTATCCGATTGCTGGTGCCTGGCTCGGCATGGCCGCCGCCTGTGCTGCCATCTTCTGGATGCTCTGCGGCTGGGTCCCACGACGCTGGGCCGTGTATGGCGGCTTTCTCGCCGCGCTGAATGCGTCGTTTCTAACCGGTTGGGGACTCTCTTACTGGGGAGGCCAGGTCGCTCTGCTCGGCGGTGCCCTGCTCTTCGGGGCACTCCCCCGTCTGAAACAAACGCCGCGCAGTTCCACGTCCCTCGCGCTCGCCATGGGTCTTGTTCTGCTCGCGAACAGTCGGCCCTACGAAGGCCTGCTGACAGCGATTCCTGTGGCCCTCGTTCTGCTGGTCTGGCTCATCGGTCATAACTCACCGGGCTGGCGCGTCGCCCTGCTGCGCTGTGTCTTACCGATGCTCCTGGTCCTGCTCCCCGCTTTTCTGTGGATGGGCTATTACAACTTCCGCGTGACGGGTAATGCATTAAAATTCCCATACCAGGTCTGGATCGAACAGTACTGGCCCCATTCCCTCGATGGTATTCTCGTCTCCAGCGAAGAAACACCCGACACGGAAAAACAGTTCCGCACGATCTACGGCTACGATCTCGACGCCTCGCCCGCGAACCAGCTGATGGAACATAAATTCGACAGCACCCGTTTCTCGCTGCCGGTCAAGCTTTTGAAATTCGATCTCGTCTATACGGGTTCCTACATGGCCGGTCTGATCTGCCTGTTGGGGGCAGGAGCTCTCTTCCGCAATCGGGCGAATCTGTTTGCAGTCGGCACCTCCGCGCTGGTCATCGCGGGAGTTCTGGCCCAGGACACCTCCGGACACCCGCACTACCTCGCCCCCATCGGCTGTCTGCTGATTCTGCTGCAGGTCCAGTGCCTCCGCTACGTGGCTGTCTGGAAACACCACTGGCGGCCCGTGGGAAGTACGTTGATCGCAACCGCCCTCGTATTAACCGCTCTGACCACCATCGCCAGCGCCGCCTCGGGGGCCCTCCCAGCTGCAGTCGCGGAATTCCATCAATGGGCCCGCGCCCGTCAACAGATCCTTGAACGACTGCAGTCGACACCCGGCAAGCACCTGGTGCTGGTCAACTATCACCAGAATCACAGCGTACACAAAGAATGGATTTATAACCGGGCTGACATCGACGGCGCCAAAGTCGTCTGGGCTCGGGTCCTCGAACCTGATAAAAATCAGCAACTCCTCGATTACTTCAAGGACCGCACCATCTGGATCGTGAACGGCGATGCAGCCTCTCCTGAATTGCAGCGCTATTCCGACCACCCGCACCACAAGGAACAGAAAGATCAGCCGTCGCGCTGAACCAGGCCTATGTCACTGCAACCATTCACCGTCATCGTTCCCCTGTATAACGAAGCCGCAGCGCTGCCGGCGGCGATCGTCGACCTGGAAACCATCCTGGCTGAAACGGGACCGCACGAACTGATCGTAGTCGATGATGGCTCGACCGACGGTTCTTCCGCAGCCCTCAAGGCCCTCCGCGAAACACACCCCGATCTCAAGCTGTTCCACCACGAAACGAACCAGGGCTACGGTGCTGCGCTGAAAACAGGAATCCGCCACGCGAGCCATGACTGGATCGTGATTACCGACGCGGACGGCACCTACCCCAATGCACGGATCAAAGACCTGCTCGCCCACATGGATCAATACGACATGGTGGTCGGCTCGCGCACTGCAGATGACGTCGAGTATTCCACGCTGCGAAAACTGCCGAAATTCTTCCTCAGGCACTACGCTTCCTGGATCGCCGGCCGAAACATCCCCGACTTGAATTCCGGGCTCCGTGTCTTTCGTCGCAGCCTCGCGGAAAAGTTCCTGGGACTGCTGCCGGACGGGTTCAGTTTCACCACAACAATCACGCTCGCCCATCTCACGAACCAGTACACCGTACATTACGAACCGATCGGCTACGCCCGCCGTATCGGCAAATCCAAAATACAACCGATCCGTGATACCCTCCGTTTCCTGCAGCTGATCATCCGCCTGGGCGTCTATTTCGCCCCTCTCAAAGTCTTCGGCCCCTTTGCCGTCATTCAGCTGATCGCCTTTTCGATTTCGATCTGTTACGACGTATTCGTCTTACAGAACATCACCGACAAATCGGTCATGCTGCTGATGTTCGGCATGAACACTGCGTTTTTCGCCCTGCTCGCAGATATGATCGATAAACGCTGCCAGAAGTAGTTACCTCGTTCCCTGTTGAGAAATGCAGATCCGTCACGCTGAATCATGAACGATCAAAGCCCACACGACAATTTGAACCATCTCCCCACGGGAGAGCAGCCTACAGACCACGCTACGCGTGACCGGGAACTGTTCGACCGCATCGCAGGCGAGTATTGTCGTAAGGACCTGCTCCCCGCCTCGCGCGCTGCGCGGCGTCACCGCCTGTTGCAAACCCTGCAGGCCGTCCCCTGCTCCCAAAACGCGGCAGTACTGGAAGTCGGCTGCGGGGCGGGCTTCGCCGCCCAATACCTGCAAGGCCACATTGGTGACTACTGTGGCGTCGATTACTCGACTAACCTGATTGCATATGCTCGCGAGTTTAACGGGGGACCGGGCATTCAATTCGTGGCACAGAACATTCAGGAGTTCCAACCGGGGCGCTCGTTCGACTTGATTTTTGCCATCGGCCTGCTGCACCACCTCGACAATCTCGATGCGACACTCGCAGCACTGATCCAACTGTTGAAACCGGGAGGCTGGCTTGTCGCCAATGAACCGCAGCCCGCTAACCCGGTGATCTCCTTCGCCCGCACGATCCGCAAACGCATTGACGCGAACTACTCCTCCGATCAACGGGAACTCTCGTCAGCCGAACTGCAGGCGGCCTGCAGCCGCGCCGGTCTCACAAACATCCGTCTGCGCCCCCAGGGACTGTTTTCAACCCCCTTCGCCGAAGTCCCTCTCTCTCCACAGTGGCTCACCACACCCTGTGCGAAACTGGCCTGCTTGACCGACGGCTGCCTGGAGCACCTGCCCGCCTGGCTCTTGAATCGGCTGACCTGGAACCTGATCATCGCCGGCCAGAAGCCTGAGTCCTCCCTTGATTGAGAAAATCTCCGCTGCACGGTAACCGTGTATCCTTTACAGCCACAGCGAAAATGAAGACACTGAAATCCTCTGAGTTTTCAAAGTGACCGTGGTAAGAGGAGACTGTGATGGAACAATTGAAAGTCGGCATTATCGGAGCCGGAGGCATCGCTGCCAAAATGCATCTGCCGGAACTGCAGACCGTGAGCAACTGTGACGTCCTGATGCTCGCCGGCCGCAAACAGTCCCGCCTCGAAGTCCTCTGTCGCAAATTCAACGTTCCCGAATGGACCCACAATTACCAGGACATTATCGACGACGAACGCATCAACGCCGTCGCCATCGCTCTGCCCCATCCGCTGCACGTCGAATGGGGCCTCAAAGCCATCCAGGCCGGCAAGCATGTCTATATGCAAAAGCCACTCAGCACATCCATGGACGAAGCTGACGCGTTTGTGGAAGAGACCGCCAACCACAATCAGACAGTACTCGCCCTCCCCTACATGTCCAACCCGCAGGTGCTGGCCACCCGCAATTATATTCAGGATGACAAACTCGGTTCGATCTCCTCGGCCCAGGCCCGCGCCAGTCATGGGGGACCGGAAGTCTATTACGCCGGCATTCAACAGATCCTCGAAGAAAAGCCGTCCGACGACCTCTGGTTCTTCGACACCGACAAGGCCGACGTCGGCGCCCTGTTCGATATGGGCGTCTATGCCATCGCGAACCTGGTCGGCACCGTAGGCGCAGTGAAATCGATCACCGCGAAACTGACGACCGTCGCCAAGCCGACCCGCCTGGAAGACACAGCGTCGATGATCCTCGAATTCGAAAACGGCGCTCTCGGCACCGCGCAGACCGGCTGGTGCGATGCCGCCCGGACCTACGAATTTTCCGTGCATGGCACCCGGGGCAAAATCGTCAGTTGTCGTCAGCCCAAACTGCTCAGTTATTTTTACCCCAGTTCGGACGTCGATGAAGATCTGCCGCTCGTCGAAGAATCGATCGACCTCTCGACCTATCCCGTGCAGAATTCGCACCAGCACTGGGCTGCCTGCATCCGCCAGGGAATCCAGCCCCCGCTGTCGAACGCCGCCACAGCCCGGCACGTGACCGAAATCCTGCTCGCCGCCCTCAAATCCTCCCGGGAAAACCGGACGGTGGACATCCAGTCCCGCCTCACGATTTACTGAAATCCAATCCGATTCCGGCGGGATTTTGCCGATTTTGGCAGACTCAGCCGCCGGTACGGTGTCGTTTAAACGCCCGGTTGACTATAAATGGCTGTTGGCAGATTGCATGCCTCTGCCTGCCCCTGATCTCATATTTCAATTCTCTTTTGATACTTGCTGGGAGTGTTTCCGATGACGGAGCGGTCTGAACTCGTTGAACAGCTTCGCTGGAAAAAAGTTCCTGTTCTCAATGACGGGTTTGTCTGCCTGGTCGACGTGATGGGCGACGACAGCTCAATTGTCCAGGCAGCCCGCGTCAGCTACGGAGAAGGGACCAAACGCGTCTCCGACGACCGCACGCTGATCCGCTATCTCATGCGTCATCGTCACAGCACCCCCTTCGAAATGGCGGAATTGAAGTTTCTCGTGCGTGTTCCCATGGACTGCTGGCGCCAGTGGATCCGGCATCGGACCGCGAATGTCAACGAGTACAGCACCCGGTATTCGGTCGCTATTGACTCTGCTCAGACGACGCTTCCCGGCGAATGGCGAACCCAGGCCACCTCGAACCGGCAGGGCAGTGATGCCCCACTGTCCGAGGATGTCGGCACTCAGCTGACTGCGGAAGAAACCGAATTTCAGGAAAAGGCCCGCGCCGTCTACGAAGCCCGCCTCGAAGCCGGCGTCGCCCGTGAACAGGCTCGCAAAGACCTGCCCCTGGCAACTTACACCGAAGCCTACTGGAAAATTGATTTACATAACCTGATTCACTTCCTGAGTTTACGCATGGATTCGCATGCACAGTGGGAGATTCAGGAATACTCGCGGGCCATCGGCGAACAGATCGTCAAACCCCTGTTCCCCGTCGTCTGGGAAGCTTTTGAAGACTATCGCCAGGGAGCCATGTTCCTGACCCGCCTCGATAAAGGGGTCATCGAACGCCTGATGAGCCGGGCCGCTGAAAAGTCTCTGGCACCGCCCTTCTCGTCCGAACTCTTCCTCGAAGTGCAGGATGAGACCTGGAAATCGCTCAAACGCAGCCGGGAACGGGACGAATGTCAGTCCAAACTGGAGCGGATGGGGATCCTCAAAGCCGAATAGACGTGCTCGTCTGAACACTTTCAGCAGGAAATTCATTGAGTATTTTTCGCGGTTGGCTTTGCAGAACTTGATGGGTTTGTTATCTTTATCGGTCCCGCTCTGTAGCGCGAGGTCCCTTTGTGCGACCCGTTACAGTCGAATTCGTCTGAATTCTCATCTCAGATGAGACCGATTGATATTTAAGTAGATCCCGATTTGAGTGGATCTGTGAACCAGACAATGACAGAAATCAGGAAAAAGAAAAGGTGATTTGAGTGGTTAAACTTCGGTTACGAGAAAACGAATCTATTCAGGAGGCAGTCAAACGGTTCCGCAAGATTGTTGAACACGCTGGTATCAAAAAAGAAATGCGTCGCCGCGAATACTACGAAAAGCCCAGCGATGAAAACCGAAGAAACAGACGACGTGCAGAACGGCGTGCCCGTCTCTCCCGTCTGCAGAACAATCAGTAACCACTGAGATCTGACAATACACAAAAAACGCATCCCTTTTCGGATGCGTTTTTTTATGCGCCTCAGTTCTCCGACTGCGTTTCAGCAGCCGCGGCTTCTTCCGCAGCCTGTTTGTCTCTCGACGCCTTTGCCTCGGCTGACTCTGCCGCCTTCTGCTTAACGTGTTCCTTCTGTCCCTTCACGAAGGCGTCCATTCGCTCCTTCGAAATCCGGGGCATCCCACTTACCGCGCTTCCTTCGGCAGCGGTATCGAAGACAATCACCTGGCCATCATTGTCCACCAGCATCCGCAGATGGTATGTCTTGAAGACGCCTCCCCAGCGATAGTGGTACAGCTTCAGAATCGCCCCTGATTCATCCAGTTCCTCAGAAGGGCTTCCCTGAATCATGCTGGCCTGGAAGTCTTCAAACGGAACTTCCCCTGATCTTCCCGCGGCTTCCCTGGCAGCGTCGAGATTGTCGAACGTCTTCGCCTGCGAGGTCTTGGCCCGCCATTCCAAGAGTAGCACGCCCAGCAGAATCAGAATGAAGACCCAGGAAATAATCCGCCGCTGGGTACTGACTTTCTTCTTCGCGGGAGCGGGTTTGGAATCGGGTGTTTCGGGAGCATCGGGGGTAGAACTCATGGTCTCTTCCTTTATTGAACGGGGATCACTCGGTTCAAGTCTAACCCGCGCCTTTCAGAAGCTCAAACAGAAACCACGGCTTCACATAAGTTTTACCAAACTCACATCCACGGCTTACAGGATCCCCCGCGGTTCCTCATCCGCAAAGGGATGCAGCGCCTGAATTCCCTTGGGTTTGGGTAGAGCATTGACCAGCGCCTCGGCCATTTTGAAGTCGGCGGCCGTCGTGATCTTCTGGTTCAGGGGAGAACCTTCCACAATCGTCACCGCCTGCCCGATATGTTCTACCAGCTGTGCTTCATCGGTAGGTTGGAAATCGCCCCGCTTCGCATAAGCGTCGAGCAGGATCTGCCGCTGAAAGACCTGCGGCGTCTGCGCTGCCCAGAGATCGGTACGGTCGACCGTTTCCTGAATCTGCCGATCCTTGCCTGCCCGCTTGAGTGTGCTCGAAACCCGCACCGCAGGAATGACGGCGTGATGTTTCTCCGCCGCCGCGAACAGTTCTCCCACCCACTTATCGGTAATCAGCGGTCGGGCGGCATCGTGGATGGCCACGTAATCGATGTCGGCTTTAACACGGGCCAGCGCGTTCTGTACCGAGTCCGCCCGTTCTTCTCCCCCGGGAACGATTTCGATATCCATGAACGCCAGATTCGGACGGAACTTCTGTTTGAACCATTCAATATCATCCGTTGAGACCGAAATAATCAGCTGCTTCACATCTTCGCGATTGGAAAAGATCTCCGCAGACCGCACCCAGACGGCGCGGCCTTTCAGATCCATGAAGGGTTTCTTCTGTGGTCCCGATCCCAGGATCTTCGCCCCCTTCGACTGAAACCGGCTGCTCTTTCCTGCTGCTGCCAGGATGACTGCAAACGTTGCCACTGCACTATCCTCTCTGATGTAACTGACATGAAACCGTCTTGCTGTTTCTGAAGTTTAACAAGCCGTAAATCGTCATCCAATAGCGCGCCCCTGCCAATTTCACCGTCCCCCGTTGAAATCGTTACGATCCCTGCCATCAGCAGTCCACAACCGTTGTCAAAAAACAACACGCGCGCTGCATGATGCCTTTTCACCACAGACCACGGTGCCTTTCCCAGGCATTCCAGACAGTTTTACTTTTCTCAAGCTGTTTGACTTCAGTCACTTAAACAGAGTCCGTCTGAATTCCTTAACAGTCTGGCATTGCATTTGTTTAAAAACAGAAGCACTTCGGTCAGACACGCTCGCCGTGTTAACACCAGATCGAGGTTCAACATCCTGAGTTACCACCTGGTCATCTGGAAATAGAGAAAGTCATTATGGAACTGCCTACACTGATTCTCGTCACACGCGATACTGTCCTGCAGCAACAGATCCTGGCACATTTCAAGAAAACATTTCATTTGATCATCTGCAGTACTCTGGAAGACTGCCTGGCCCACTGCCGGGAACAGGAGATCGACTCCATTCTCGTCGATCTGCGGTTCCTGATTTCAGGCGGACACCAGGAAGATCATCTGCTCGAGCAGATTGAACACCACGCCCCCGAAACCGAACTGATCATGCTGACCGAGGAGGAATGTCCGGAAATCCTCGAACGTCGAGTCGCCTGCGGTACCCTGAAACACATCAGAGGCTTCGCCAGCGAAGCGGAACTGCTGCTCGACATCGATTCTTTGTTGAACCCGGAAGAAAAAGTACTGGTCAGCGAAACCATGTCCATGAACGCGGGCGGTACCCCCGTCGCATCAACCGGTGGTAGTGCTGGTCGAGGCAGGTCCTCTGGGTCCCGGCACAACAGGCAACAGGACGAGGTCCCACTGGAATCGGACACATCAATTCTACACGGGATTACCCGTCGCTTTGAAACCAGTTCGCATGAGATGAAGATCATGCTCAACGAACTGGAGATCGCCGCTCAACACGATGTGACCGTACTGCTCATCGGGGAAACCGGAGCCGGTAAAACATACCTCTCGCGGCTGATTCACGAAGTCTCTCCCCGCCGGGATGAACCGTTCCTGAACGTCGCCTGTGGTGCTCTACCCAACGACCTGATTGAAAGTGAACTCTTCGGCCACACCCGAGGTTCGTTTACCAGTGCCCACGCCGATAAGGAAGGTAAGTTTCTCGCTGCCGGCCGGGGTACGATTCTGCTGGACGAAATCGATGTGCTCGGCCCCGAACAGCAGGTCAAACTGTTACGGGTCATCGAAACCGGCGAGTTCGAACCGATCGGCTCCAATAAGACACACGTCAACCAGGCACGACTCGTCGTGGCCAGCAACATGGACCTGCAGCCGCTGGTTGAACAGGGCAAATTCCGACCGGACCTTTACTATCGTCTCAACATGCTGAAGTTTGACGTCCTTCCGCTGCGTCGTCGCAAGTCGGACGTCATCATGCTGGCAACAGGCTTCGTCAAACAGATGGCGACGAAACACAATATTGTGATCGAAGGCATCGACGATGAATTCCTCGACGCACTCCACGCCTACCCCTGGCCCGGCAACGTGCGTGAACTGGAAAACGTGATTCGCCGTGCCGTGATTTACTGTCGCGACGGTATCTTACGCAGAGAGAATCTGCCGACACACATTCTGATGGGACAGGCCGGACCAACCAACGATCCGTCGGTCATCCTGGGTCACCAGAGACAGAGCGACTCCGAACGACTGGGCGATCAGGTCGCGGTTACCGAGAAAGAACTGATCGAGCAGGCTCTGTTCAAGAACAATTACAGCCGCACCAACACGGCGAAAACACTGGGCATCAGCCGCGTCACGCTGTACAACAAAATGAAGAAGTACGGCATGAGCACAAAAAAATGATGACACTCGATCGAGTGTCATCATGGTTGATCCGTCTGGAATGAAGGTCGATTATTTCTTCGGACCGACCAGTTCGACCAGGTTGCCATCGGGATCGCGAACCAGTGCCAGGTAAACCCCTTTAGGGAAACCTTCCGGCAGTGAGATCGGTCCTTTGGCAATCGGCTTGACGCCATAAGCTTTCGCCCGTTCAAGGGCGGCATTCATGTCTTTGACGTAGAGCGTCAGGTAGCTCACACCCAGTGATGAGTGGATGAAGGAGTTGTCGACCTTCTTACCCGGTGCCTCTTTGAACTGCATCAGTTTGACATTGGTCGCCGTTTTATCATTCGCCAGTACCAGGGGATACACTTTGAACGCCTGGTAATCGGACAGACCCGAGTCGCCTCCCATTTCGGGAGTCACTGCGAACATCTCGCGTTCCTGCATGCCAAGGGCGTTTTTATAGAACTCGAGAGATTTCTCCAGGTCGCTGACCACAATCCCAAAGTCGACGGTGGATTTGGCATATTCGACATCCGGCACAGTCTTGCTACTGGCGGCCCACGCGGCGATCCCACTGACGATGAACACGATCAACGTCGTACAGACCAGCTCGCGATTCACAAAACTGGAATTCTTCATCAAGCAACTCCTGAATTAAAAAAAGATCAGACCCGCTCTTCACCTTTGCAGGTCTCTATTACATCAGGCTACTTGCATCTGAGGCAGACCTCAAGCCGATCTCATCCCTTTCTGCAAAACTAACTCAATTCCCCACTTAGTTCAAAAACTGATCTTGTGATTTCAGGCAGACTCGTTCTACACCCCACAATAACACACGCCGATCTGTGATTTTTTCGTTGAACCACTTCCGGGAAATGATATAACAGCTGAACACATCCTGCCTGAAAATATGACTATTGTGGTTTCGAAAAGGATCCAAGATGAAATCTATACTGCCCGTGCTCACCGGCTGCCTGATCTGTCTCACACTCGTTCTCACTCCCGATGCACAGTCCCGCGCGGATGAGAAAAAACAGACCAACCGCACCCGCTTCTATATCGCCTCCCCCGAAGGCAAAGATCCCCAGGTGTTTTTCGTTGCGGAAGACTACTACAACACCGGCTCCCCCGTGTTTTCTCCCGATGGACAGAAGCTCGCCTTCGATGGCTGGAAATCGCAGGAGGGGGAAAGTTTCTCGAATGTCCACATCATGGTCGTCAACGCAGATGGATCTGACTTCAAGGTCCTGCGTCCCGGCGCAATGCCCAGTTGGTCACCCGGCGGAAACCGCATCGCTTTCTCCAAGCCCCCTTACAGTGTCGCGGTGATGAACGCGGATGGCACTAATGAGAAAATCATCGCCGAACGAGGCTGGGGCGGACAATGGTCGCCCGACGGAACACGCATCGCCTACTACTACGGCAACAATATCCGTATATATAACCTGATCGAAGACACGACAACCGAGCTCTTTCCGCAAGAAAACAATCCTTACGCCAGTTTCACCTGGAACATGACCTGGTCCCCCGACAGCAACTGGATCTGCATTTTGGGCCGACGGGCTGAGGACCGGAGTTACGATGTCCTCACCGTCAACACCGCCGGCAGTAAGGCAGGTTATAAAGTTCATTTCAACAGTAAACGCTCTCCTTACCAGGACATGGCCTGGTCGCCGCGGGGAGACCAGATCGTCTTCGGCTCTCCAACCTCGCCCCGACAACTGCTGCAATTCAACCCCGCGGAGGACAAACCACCCACGCCGCTGGACATCACCGTGGACGGAAACATCAACGGCGACGTTACCTTTTCCCCCGACGGTCAACGGCTGCTGTTCAACGCACGCGATAAATAGCGAGAACTTTCTTATCAGCCAGAACCAGTAACCACAGAGAGAATCATATGCACGCCTTTCCCAAACTGCTGACACTCATCTGTACGATCGGCCTGCTCTGCCAGGCTGGTCTCTCCAGTTACGCGGACGAAAAAACGAACGTCAAACGCGTGCGTTTTTATCAAGTCTCACCAGAGGGAGGCGCAGCGAAACTGTTCCTGGTGCCCGGTGAATACCATACCGCCGGCTCTCCGGTCTTTTCGCCTGACGGAACGAAGTTCGCCTTTGACGGCCGTAAATCACAGCAGGGAGAATCATTCTCGGACGGTAAAGTCATGGTCTGTAACGCGGATGGCAGCCAGTTGAATGCAATCGGCTCAGGCGTCATGCCCAGCTGGTCACCCGCCGGAAACCGCGTTGCCTGCTCCAGCATTTCACCACGAGGTGCAGCCCTGATGCACACAGACGGCACCCAGCGGGAACTGATCGTCCCGGATAGCTGGGGCGCACAGTGGTCCCCCGATGGCAGAAAAATCGCCTACACCTTTTACGGCCCCGGGGGAGTCACCATCCAGGTCTATGATCTGATCGAAGGTACCAAAATCAGCCTCTTCTCCCTGGGCGATGCCCCCTACAACAGCATCTACTGGAACATGGCCTGGTCGCCCGACAGCAACTGGCTCTGCTTCAAAGGTCGCAGGTCAGACAACGGCACCTATGACATTGCCACGATCAACGCTGCTGGCAAATCCGCCGGCTATAAGGTGCACTTCAACAGTGACAAAGCCCCCTACGCCGACATGGCCTGGGATCCGCGGGGAGACCGCATCGTCTTCGGCTCAGGATCCCGGCCGCGAAAACTCCTGCAGTTCAATCCCGCGGAAGACAAAGCCCCCACCCCGATCGACATCCAGGTGACAGGCGACATCATCGGCGACGTCTGCTTCACCCCCGACGGACAAAACCTCGTCTTCAACGTCAGCGGGACGGAGGAGTAAGACTGAGTTATTTTTTATCTCCAACCTGGGGCAGGGACGGTGTGACCAGCAGGAAACAACGCTTACCCTGTTTCTGGTAAGTTAATCCCGCCTGTCGCACAAACTCGTAGGTTAGCCAGACGAGATTAATCCATTCAGGACTGATTGCCGCCATCCCGCTCCTCCGTTAACTCATCCAGCAATGATTTTAACGCGTCCAGATCTTTACGGCTGACGTGGCGATCTTCGATCAGATGCTGTATCAACGGGAACGCCTCGCCGGCAAACAGACGGTCGACCAGGTCGTCAACCGTTTCGCGAATGACGGTACGGGGTTTGATCCGTGGCGAATAGACGCGGGTCCGCCCCTCCAGCCGGGCCTTGATGTAGCCCTTCTGTTCCAGTCTGCGCAGATAGGTCTGCACCGTGGTGAAATCGATGCCCCGCGACTCGGGAAATGTTCCAAACACTTCGCGGACCGTCGCCTGTTTCAGATCCCACAAGGCGCGGGCCACTTCCATTTCGCCTTTCGATAAGGCGGGTCGTTCCGTCATGCCTCTCCCCTCAAGTACAAGTGTAATTGTCGCAGTTTAATTACATTTGTACGTGAGTCAAGTCCCTTCTTGAATAGCGGGCTTTGAAGAGAACCTGCCTGCGAGCAAAGTCAATTCCAATGCGGGCTTTATCAAAATTCGGGGCGACTTTGAATTTCTTGGGAATGCATGTTTGGATTTAGTCTGCCGATCGCTTAGAATCGAGCCATTCAGAGTTTCAGACCACCCGGGTCCTGTCGGGCGCACCGACAGTCTCTGATACTAAGTGTTTATATGACAGACAGTTCCAATCACTGGATTCATAACAATGAGTGTCCGTTCCGCCAGACCGAAAGTAAACGATCTGATCTTTCGCTTAATTGGGCGCTCGATTCACCCGGAGCTCTACACCACCTGCGCCTCGGTTGACATTCTGCAGAAAGACTTCGCAGCCACACTGCGAGTCTGTGAAACCGGCCACATTGCCAGCATTCAACACAAAGGCCACGCGGTCTGTGAGATTCTGACTTCATTTCAGAATCCGCTGCCCAGCCAGAAACGACTGCTGGAAAAACCGGTACGCGGCTGCCGTTCTGAATCCGTACGACTGGAGTCCGGCCTGTATTACCAGGTGAGCTATCAGCTCGAGGAACTGGATTACGTCATTTTCAAAAACGTACACGAAGAATATCTGATGGATGCCCAAGGGGCCGACCTGGCGTATCATTTCATCTCGGAAAGCCGCCTGACCCCCGGTGCGTTAAGCATCATCGATTACGAAGCCAATCAGAACAGCCTGTTGATTCACGCCTTTCATACTTTCCCCGATGAACTGGCCGTGGTGAAGACGCAGTCGCTGTTCGAGTTCTGAAACATCAACGTAAGGGATCAGACTGATCTACGTCATGGATGACGGGGGAACCGAAATCATGATACGCGATCTACTGTTTTCTCGACCCGTGTGGCAACGACTCAGCGCCGTTCTCTGCCTGATCGTTCTCTGCAGCGCCACTTCCACCGAAGCCGCGCATCGCAGCAGCTACTCATATCAGCGCAATCCCCACGCTTCGTCCGTCTATTCACAGTACCGCCGTACGCACTACAACAGGTATGGTTACAACGGCTATCGCTACAACGCCGTTTCGTATCGTCCCTATCCTCCCGTGGCCCGCTCCACATTCTACGGATACGGCGGACGGCGCTACACCTACCGCTATCGGCCTTACTCATCGTTCGCCTACGGCTATCGTTACTACCGCCCCGCGTATTACGGGTATAACTACTATCCGCGTACAAGCTACTCTTATTTCGGGAACAGCTTTTTCGGGAACAGCTTTAACTCGGGCTACTATTTTCGCCCGTTCTGCGGCGCCTGGGGTTCGTACTCATCCTGTTACTGCTCCCCCTTCTCGGGGATCGCCAGCTCATATTACCCGGCGTACAGCAGCTACGGCGTCTGGGGCGGACTCGGCAGCTATGGACCGCTCTGGGGAAGCTATACGCCCTACTGGGGCTCCTACTACGGCACCCCCTGGTCCTATTATCCCGGCTACTTCGGCGGGTATTACGGTCCTTACTGCGGAATCTGGCCTTACCGTCCCACACTCTATCAGAGCATTGTCTTCCAGTCCGGCTTTAATGTCGGCTATGGACGGGGCAGCTACTACAGCTTCTGGTAGAACCGGCCAGCAGCGGTCTTATTCGACTGTAATCTCCAGCATCATCACACCCACGATAATATCGTAGGTCGCGTGCGCACCCACGGTGATGCCAAACCCCCGCAGAAAAAACAGTCCGGCGAAGAACAATCCCGCCAGCGTGCGGAAAGTGAAGCTGAATACCGAAAACTGATCCCCGGTGGCACCGATGTAATGCGCCAGCGAGAAGATCAGGCTCGTGGAAATAATCGCCAGCACCGCCGACCAGCGGGCCTGCAGCATCATTCCCCGGAACAGCAGATAACAGATCGGCAGCAGCAACAGCCTAAACATTACCTCTTCATACACGCCTGCTCCCACAAAACTGACGACGCGTGAAGCCGATTCCTGTTTGATAAACATCATCACCGGCGAGGGCAACTGCTGAAAGACCAGATCCTGCACCTGGCCCAGCACGATCAGACAGAAGGCAAACAACAGGCTCTCCGCGAACATCCCCACCAGCGTCTCCGCTGAAACCTTCCACGGATGTTTGCAGCACATATGCCAGACCAGCAGCGTTCCCACAATCAGGCAGGGCAGCAGAAAGGTCTGTGTCAGTCCCAGTTGTGAAAGCCAGCTCCGCATCCAGTAATCCGCGCCATTGCGGATCAGTTCCGGCTGACTGCCTCCCATCGAGAGGACACCCAGTTCATAGATCAGCAGCAGCGGCGTCAGAAATACCAGGCAGACCAGGGGCTGCCGGGCTTCGAACCAGTAGCTGTCACTTTCCAGAGTCATGGTCTCTGCAGGTGCGTTCTTTTTACGTGTCATATCTCAGTCTGGTGATCAGTAACAGAATCTTTTAACCGGGATTCCGGATCCAGCGAAAAATGGGGCGACGCCAGTGCGGTATGCGCCGCATCGGGTCGATAACTTTGAAAACGTTTCAGTGAAAAGGGATCGTTGTGTCGATCTGCCTCATGCAGTTCTTCAGGCAGCTGCTTATCCAACGCCAGAAACAGTTCATCCGAGACCTTCGCATCCCATTCCCCCTGCAGGGTTTCTCGATACAGTTGCAAAGCCGCACCGAAGGCCAGCTCTTCCCCATCGCAGGTACGGATGCCGTCGGCCGTCAGTTCTCGACGATCGTTTTTCAGTTCGAGGTAGCGGCAGATCACTCCCATCCGCCGCGAATGTTCGCCCAGGTGATACGTATGCAGCCGACGTGGATAGCCGGTCCCGTCCAGTCGTTCGTGATGCTGAGCCACGACCTCAGACAGGTACGAGTCGCCCGGAAAGCCCCGCAGGCCACCCAACAGAGCAGCTCCCAGAATCGGATGCTCACCCCGTTCGTCATTTCTCTGATTCTCCTGGCCGTCTGCTTTCTTCGCCAGCTGGGGATTCAGCATCAGCCAACCCAGGTCGTGCAGCATGCCGGCCATCATTAACAGATCGCAGCTGTCGCGCCACGCCGGAATCTGGCGGCTCACATAATAACTGCACCGCGCGACTTCCAACCCACGTAGATAGATCAGAATATCCGGATGGGCAATCTGCTCGCGAGCCACCGCTTCCATATCCCGCAGTGACAGAAACAGCAACTGACCCGGATCGTCCAGATGCGCATCGTCGTGTTTAATCTTCCGAATCAGATTCAACAGGTAATTCGGGTTGCAGTAGGACTGCGTCCAGATATCTTCAGCCGCCAGTACAAGTTGTTTGAGATAATGGACCGTCGTCTGTGAAAGTAACAGCTGTTGTCGCAAATAGACCAGCTCGGTCTGAACAAAGTCCAGAATCCGTGTGAGGTGCGGCAACTGTGATGCAGAGAGTGTCCGAACCGCGGTCGCATCCAGATACAGGCGGCACCGCTGCAGAATCACATTCACCCGCGCCTGCAGCTGTTTCAGTTCCTGATGCAACGCGGGGATTTTCAGTTCCCGGTTCTGTTGATCCAGTTCGCGAAACTGGTCCTGCAGAGAAGACAGGACTGCCGCATTCCGCGGCAGCGGTTCTGTATCATTCACGCGGGCACAAAACGCCTCCCACTCATTCCGTTCCCGACGGATGGTCGGCGTGAGCCAGCGAAGAGATCTGGTGGAATGGTTCACAGGGTGCCCTCATATTACATATTCATCACGGGTCTACTTCGGATACGAAGGAGGCGGTTCCCCCTTCTCTCTGTTTTATCGGCTTCCCGCGTCGCAGGCATTGATAAGTTTGCCTGAGTTCAGATTGGGTAAGCTGACCACTGCCATGCTGTATCGTGTTTTGTGTGAGCAACTTACGAAGTTCGTTTTTTGCACGAGTGGGCACAGGGGACAGAGTTGCCCTTCTGCGCAGGCAATCTGTGACAGGACGATGTCTGCCGATCCACACATCCGGATAGAGGGATTGTAAGAAATACTCAATTTCCGGTGATCAGGACGCCGATTTGAGACTAAGCAGCATTTTTTCCTCTGTCTACTTGTCGTTGTTTTGCCGGCGAGCATAGAATTGCAGGAATGGTGCCTGTCAGCTAAGGCAAAATAAAGAACTTTTATCGATCACAGCGTGTCCTGATCAGCAGGGATTGAAATCAGGCACCCGCCCCACAATCGACACTCGCATACAGGCAGGAAAATTCAAATGGCTACGGATTTTCGGCAAAAAGAACGGCTCCCTGAACTGACTGACCGAATCGTGGAAACTTACCACGAGATTGGCACCATTCATCATCTGGGGCATTGTCCGCTTCCCAGCCAGGACGCCGTGATTGAAGCCGCCCAGGAACTGAAAGACGTTATCTTTCCCGGATACAGTCGTCGTCAGAACCTGCACATGAGCAACGTGACATACCATGTGGGGAACATTATTGACTCCCTGCACGATATTCTCACCGTACAAATCGGCCGTGCCCTGCGGCACCAGCATGTCCAGCAACACGGAGCCGACTGCGAGAAACTGCAGCAGATCGACTTCGAAGCGGAAGGACAGAAGAAAACGATTCAGTTCCTGGAAACCATTCCGGAAATCCGCCGCGCCCTGGCAACCGACGTCCAGGCGGCTCTCGACGGAGACCCCGCAGCGACCTGCTTCGATGAAATCATCTTCTGCTACCCCGGACTGGA
Source organism: Gimesia sp. (assembly GCF_040219335.1). Taxonomy (NCBI): domain Bacteria; kingdom Pseudomonadati; phylum Planctomycetota; class Planctomycetia; order Planctomycetales; family Planctomycetaceae; genus Gimesia; species Gimesia sp. The sequence continues at coordinate 153,164 of NZ_JAVJSQ010000014.1, forward strand.
AGCTATCACCGTTTACCGGCTCGCCCATCAGTTATACCGACTCAATGTGCCCATCATCCCGCGTATGCTCTCGGAATGGGCTCACTCACAGACCGGGATCGATATTCACCCGGGTGCCACCATCGGCCACTCGTTCTTTATCGACCACGGTACCGGTGTCGTAATTGGAGAGACCTGTGAAATCGCCGAACATGTGAAGGTCTACCAGGGGGTCACGCTCGGGGCACTCAGCTTTCCCAAAGACTCGGAAGGCCGCATCATTCGCGAACAGAAGCGTCACCCCACCATCGAGCGGGGCGTTGTGATATACGCGAACGCCACCATCCTGGGAGGCGATACTGTCATCGGCCACGACTCCGTGATTGGCGCCAGTGTCTCGCTGATGAAGAGCGTGCTGCCCAATACGATCGTCACCATCGAAAAGCCGTCACTGCGGTTCCGCGAAGCTTCCTGAGCTTCGCTGCTCATAAGACTGAAATCGAGATCGACCCAGACCGTGTTCCCACACGGTCTTTTTTATGGCTTTAGCAGGGGGTCATGTGCCGCGCATAAAAAAATCCTGTGTGAGTCAGATAACTGACCGCACACAGGATTGATCGCAATAATATTGTTTGCTTAAGCGATGGCCCGGTGGGAACCGCCATCTTCTTTCCGATCATCCCGGAGCGAACCGACGTGATCCAGGGTTGTATCCAACTGAGATGCCAGCTTCTCCTGTGTTTCCAGCAGGGAAGCAGCAGCAGCTTCATACTGACGCTCGCGGCTGGTCAGTTGATCCGCACGCAGCTGGAGTTCTGCCGAGAAACGTGTCAGCTCTTCCATCATCGTTTCCAGGTCAGCCATCAGTTCCGACTGTTCCTCAACAGACAGCTGGTCATGCTCCGGTTCGTCTTTCAGTTGATGTACCTGTGACAGCAGGGCAGCGGCTCCCTGCTCTCTCCGGGACTCATACTGCTCGATCATCTGTACGTCCTGTTCGATCAGGTCGACCAGTTCAGATGCGGACAGGTCCTTGAGAATTGTTTCATTCGTCATTGAGTGATCTCTTTTATCTGGGGTGATGGGAGCGCTCGTCTCAGCAGGCGAGCCAGATAATCCTGCGCGGGAAATGCTCATGGCTGGCTGGGAATGCTGACCCTGTCGAAACACAAATTCAATGGGACCGATGGTGATCACATCACCGTCAGCCAGTACTGACGTCTGATGCGGAATCCCGTTGAGTAACAGTCTGGGTTGAGGAGCAAGTGCCTCGATGGTGACTTCGCCCTCTGCAATCTGGAGTACCGAATGCAGAATCGGCATCGTCAGACCGGAAAGCTGCAGACCGCAACAGGTGCCCGCACCGATTGTCAGACGGTCTCCCTGGAGAGGTCGCATGGGAAACCGGGTTTTCCCTTTGACAATTTCCAGAGAATGCTGGGGGGAAGATTCTAAGACCACAGACTTTTCAACCTCATGTTGAGACAGGAACTTGATAATTCCTCAGAACCCTGTTTTTCAGGGCTACACAACACTGAATCGACCGTCAGTCGAGGACAGCATAAGGAAACCTTGGAGTTACTCTTTGATCAATCTCCATTGATGGTTCACTCAGCTTTCCGAACCTGACTCTGCGAATCATAGGTAAAATAGAACGGCACCGAACGGATAAGTCCGCATCAAACCGGGTAAACAAAGCAGACTTTTCCCGTCAGTTGCTTTGTAGATCCTTGTCAATAAAGGAAACACCTCAGTCCGATTTTGAAATGCTGTCAGACAGACGAAATTACGGCATATCTGACTAGAGGCTCCAGTTCGTTCACCCACAACGGGAGGGAATTGTCACCACAGCGCCCCTTTTCGAGCAGGCTGCTCAGTCGATCTTGCCGCCTGGCAGATCACGCTTGGTAGGCGGTGGCAGATCCGGTTCCGGCGGTTTCGGAGAAGAGGGAGGCGGCTTGTAACCTTCACAGGTCAGTTTCAGATTACCTCCCAGTGGAACGCGGAAATCAGAATTGGGATCCAGAGCCGTCCAGCCGGCCATCAGGTCTCGCTGATCCGCATAACTTCGCGCCACAAGATACGTATCATAGCTGTCTGCCCAGACGCGGAAGTCCAGATAGAACAGTTGCGGGTTGATCTTACGGATCTCCTGACGAAACAAGGCATTCGACTTCGACAACCGTTCCGTAGTATCGCCTCGCCCCTCGCGCAGCTCCAGTAAAAGATAGGGAACACCCCCGACGGCTTTGAGCTTAATCCGCCAGTCCCGGTTCCCCACATTCTTGTTTTCGAATAACTCTTCCAGCTTCGCACAGTCCACGGCCTGCTCGGGAGCAGTTACCAGTCGACTCTGTGCAATCGCCTGGTAGGCCAGCTGCTGCAGCGCGGGAATTTCCACTCGTATCACACGGCCATGACGGCAGATGTACTCGATGGGCTTGGCCCCCTTGGGTGCGTCGCGGGGGTTGGGCAGATTCACGATTTTTGCATTCGGCGTCGGCCCTGGATCGGGGGTTTTCGCCAGTTTTGCTTTGATGTCTGCCAGTTCTTTTTCCCTGGTGACAATCTCTTTCTCCAGCGTCTGCACCTGCTTATCGCGTTCGTCGATCTGCTTTTTGAGCTTATCGATATCGACCCGGATTTCTTTGAGCTTCTCCAGCTCTTTCTTCAACTTCTCTGCCAGGGCCTGCTGTTCTTCAACGTTGACGTTATCTTTCTTCTGCGTCAGCTCTTTGATGGTTTCCAGCTGTTCTTTTTCGAGCGCCAGTTTCTCACGCAGCTCTTTGACGTTCTGCTGAGACTCTTCCATCGCTTCTTCAGTGACCGCACCTTTAATACGTTCGACGGCCTGCCCCACACCGAGCTGAGTCACGGTGAGCAGAATGACCAGAATTCCGACCACATTTGTCATCGTATCCAGCAGCGAGTCGAGGCTGGCGCCCCCTGAAGATCCTTTTTTCTTTTTCATGACACAATCTGAATTGCTACTATACTGAATATTCGTTTCGATCCCGCAGGCCCTGTCTGAAAATTCGGCCTGAATTTCAGACCGGAACGGCCCTGCGGTTTGCATTCGTACCCCTCTCATCATAAAAGCGGAGCAGGGCTGATCGCAAGCAGCGACTGGCAGTACTTCCCCTGAAACTGATAAGAATCCCGACTCAGCAGGACACCGCTTGTGGACGTTTATCCATTACAGATCCCCGGATTGATGGTTGTCGGCACCGATACCGGCGTCGGCAAAAGCTACATTTCCGCTGCCATAGCCCGGCAATTGACCTCAGAAGGGGTTCGCACCGGGGCCTACAAACCGGCATGCAGCGGCAGCGTCATTGACGAATCCACGGGCCAGCCTTACTGGGAAGACGTCGAACTCCTGCGGCAGGCCATCGGCGGTACCGATCTGCCCCCTGAACGGATCTGCCCGCAAATCTTTCACGCCCCGCTGGCCCCACCGGTGGCCGCAGAAAAAGAGGGCCGTTCCATCGACGAAGCCCTGCTCCTGGAAGGAGTTCGCTGGTGGGAGTCTCAAGCCGAGTTCCTGATCGTCGAAGGGGTGGGAGGCGTGCTCTGCCCCCTCTCGTCTCAGCAGCTGATTGTGGATTTCGCAGAGAAACTGAAATATCCCCTGCTGATCGTAGCCCGCGCCGGTCTGGGTACCATCAACCATAGCCTGCTGACGATTGAAGCCCTGCAACAGCGCGGCTTGAAAATCGCCGGCCTGATCCTGAATGACGTCGACCCCGAACTCAGCGACGAATCCCGGCTCTCCAACGCCGAACAGATCCAGTTGTGGACAAGCGTGCCTGTTTTGTCTTTTGTCCCCTTTGACTGGCAATCAAACTTGCTTCGGTACCAGAGTCAGGACAGAATAGACTGGAGACAATTGTCGCAGGATCTCCTCTGAGTGCTCATACCCATCACCAGATCACATTCGTCTGCCCGCCAGAACTTCTGGTGATGACCTCACTACCGCCAGTCCTGCTCATGCCTGAGATATCATCAACGCGTCTATCATCAACCGGAGAAATGGATGAGTATTGAAGTCACCTGCCCCGCCTGTGGGGGTTCCATCCAAATCGAAGAAGTAGCCGAAGTCGTTGCCTGCCCACTCTGCCAGGTACACCTCCAGGTTGACCCCGAAACCAGCGAACCCGTGCTCGTCTCCCTGGACGCCAACGAAGCAGCGGATCCACCAGCTGCGGAAGCCAGCGAGACAGAGACCGCAGACGCGGAAGCAGAAACCCAGGATGAACCCGTCGCCGAGGCAGACTCGGAAACGGCTTCTGAGGAAACCGCCAGCGAAAAGGCCACGGCAGACGAAGAGACAGCCTCTCCCTTCTCCTTCCTGCCGGGTGGTAATCAGGCTCGCAAAACCGAAAAACGCGAAACACCCAAATTCGACTTCCTCCCGGGCGGCGACAGTGAATCAGCAGACAAAGACAACGCAGAGGTAGCCGAACCCGAGTCATCCGCAGACGAAGCCATTGAAGCAGAGGCCGAAGCCGCTTCAACAGAAACCACGACCGACGCCGAATCAGAAACCGCTGTAGAGTCGACAGACAGCGAAGCAGAGGAACAGCCGACCGAATCCGAAACCGCCTCCCCGTTTTCCTTTCTGCCAGACGGCAGTAATGACGAACAGACCACAGAGGAAGTGGCCGCGGAGTCGGAATCCGAAACCTCGGAAACTGAGACCGCAACAGAGGACGCCACCGCGGACACAGCTGAAACAGCGACTGCCGCGGAAGAGACCAGCGAGGAAGCAGTCAGTGAAACTCCTGCTTCCATGGAGACAGCGGCCACCGAATCAACAACCGCGGCCCCGGAACCGGCGGCTTCCCCAGCACCACAGAGTTACCGCAAACCTAAAACGGTCTCCAAGCGACTGTTCACACTCACGCTGACCTACGCGATCGCCGCAACGATCATGGTCGCGATGTTGCTCTATGCGAAGTACCAGGGTGATCCGCATCAGCTGGAAAGTCTCCCCGACCTTAAACCCCCGATCAAGAACGATGAAATCGCGCTGCAGCTGGTCCCTGAAAATGCTGAACTGCCTCCCGGGCATACGCTCCAGCTGGGTGGGCCGGGCCGACGCTTCGGAAATGTGATGGTCACCCCACTCCGCGTCACCCGCGGTCCTCTGGAGTTCGAGCATTACACCGGCGATGCCAGCCGGACTCGCGAACCGACGTCGAGCGACGTTCTCAAGCTCTATCTCAAATTCGAAAACATGTCGGATGATCAGACTTTCGAGCCCCTGGATCAGAAACTGCTCCTCTCCCGCGTGCCCGGTAAGAACCCCGATTCCCCCATGCGGGCCAACAATTTCGTCAGCCGCCTCGATCAACGGCATCCGGACGGCGAACGGGTACTCGTCTACGACATGCCCCCCTCCTGGGAATGGAACATCAAAGGCCAGAACATTAATCAGGAATCAGCACCTCAGAAGCTGGAACCGGGCCAGAGCTTTGAAACGTTCGTCGCCACCAATGAAGCAGGCATTGATTCCCTCACCGGCGAGTTGGTCTGGCGATTGCAGATCCGCAAAGGCTTTAACCCGAAGTCACACCGCGGCGTGACCACGCTGATCGACGTCGTCTTCAACAGCGACCAGATTCAGAAAGACGTTCCCTCCGAGAGCAAGGCCCCGCTGCCTACCAGTTGAGCTGGTTCATAGCGTTCCCCCTCTCTGACCGCGCATAAAAAAACGCCTCGGCAGTATTCCAGGAATACCACCGAGACGTAACGCGGAACCGCATACGATGCGGTGAGGAATTTTCAATGAGGACAACTCTTTCCGCTGCTGGTGCCGGCACAAGCCTCATTTCTCAGAGACTTGTACCAGGCACCCCTTTCAGGAGAGTACCATCCTGAAACTACTTCTGGACCACGACGAAGCGGGCACCGCTGTGGTTCCGAACCAGCAGCAGAACGCGGTCTTTTTCTTTGGCTTCTTTCAAGCCGAGATTAAACTGATCCATAGTAGTCACTTCAGTTGTCCCAATCTTTTCAATGATCATGCCTTTCATCAGGCCGGCCTCTTCAGCAGCACTACCAGGCTCGACCGAGGTGATGACCACCCCGTTAACATCGTCCGAGTAGCCCAACTGGTTGGCCAGCTCTTTGGTCAGAGGCTGAACTTCAATTTTGAGATCGTTGACGCTGGTCTTCTGCTTCCCTTTGCTGGAGTCTTCCAGGGGAGACTCATTCTTAGCGACTGAGAAACTCTTAGGCATTTCCTGCATGGTGACCTGCAATTGGACGCGTTTGCCATCCCGTAACAGTTCCATCGTGTAGGATTTGCCAACAGACAACTGTTCGACGATTCCCTGCAGATTCCGAGGACCGGAAACATCTTTACCTGCGAAGTTTAAGATGATGTCACCTGTCTTGAGTTCTGCTTTATCAGCCGGAGAATCCTCCATCACCTGGGTGATGATCGCTCCCTGACCAACTTTGATATCGAAGGACTTGGACAGATCGTTGCTGATCGGCTGGATGCCTACGCCCAGGAACGAACGTTTTACCATACCATGATCGATTAACTGTCCGGAGACCCAGCGAGCCATGTTGACCGGAATCGCAAACCCGACACCATCGTAGCCACCACTGCGGCTAGAGATGGCAGTGTTGATGCCGATCACTTCGCCACGCAGGTTCAACAGCGGACCACCACTGTTACCAGGGTTGATGGCTGCGTCAGTCTGCAGGTAGTCTTCACGATCGTTAATTCCCGGCCCCCGGCTCTTCGCACTGATGATCCCGTTCGTCACACTCATACCGATACCGAAGGGGTTACCGATCGCCAGTACCCAGTCACCAATTTCCATCTTGGAGCTGTCGCCCAGCGGAATGGCTACCAGATCTGGTGCATCGATCTTAATCACGGCAACGTCAGACCGCGGGTCGGTCTTGATGTCCGAAGCGGTGAATTCACGACCATCGTTCAGGGTGACTTTGACCACATCGGCCCCATTCACCACGTGAGAGTTGGTCATGATCAGACCTGACTTGTTAATAATGAACCCGGAACCGGTTCCCATCTTGCGGGGAGCCCGACGCGGCTGGTTCTGATGCTGCTTCAACATGTCCTTGAACCGCGGATCATTTTCAAACAGATCTTTGAACGGGGAGTCATCGCCAAAAGGCAGCATCTGCTGATTTGATACCTGGGACGTTTTGCTGACCGTTTCGATCGATACGATCGAAGGCATTACCCGTTTGCTCACATCGCGGAATATACTTGATAACTCTGTCGCATTCGCAGCCACCGGGACGTCAGAAGAAACATCTTTCTGAGCCACTCCCACTGCGGCACCCACCAGACAAGCGCTACCTATGATAGCGAACATCCAGTTTCGATTTGCTGTTAACGCTTTCATTAAAATTACCCTCCTAAAATTAAATGGCTGACAGAAATGCCTCGGGCCATCTCTTTCTGGATTCTATGAGAAATAGCTGACTCAAATCCGTAGTACAAAAAAATACAATTGGCGGAAAAAATGGCGGTGATCACGCCTGCCCGGACGGGCCATTGTGATCGTGTTGTGTGCACAACAGCGAGCTTTCACTCGTTTCATCAAGCGGCTGGACTGTCTTTATTACGAGCCGAAGCGGGAATTCTGTTGGGACTGCTTCAAAAAAATTTCTGATCTGGCCGCTTTCAGGGTCCCGGAATCGGTACACAGACACACGAAAACACCTGAAAACCTGAATATTTTTCAACCATTTCGACGATTCCCCAGTTTTTCTGTTTTCTTCAAATCTTTGCTAATGTTAATATTTATCTATACTTAGGGAAGATCATTTCAGACTCCCGCGGGCCATTTCAGATTCTGAAATCATTCATTGATATTCCTCAAAGCCACAAATCACAGGAGGTGCGCATGCTGTACGATCTCAGTCCCGCAGAGATCGACGTACTCCTTGAGGAGTGTCAACACAATCTGGGTTACTCGTTCAACAACTATGAATTGCTGAAATGCTGCCTGACCCACACTTCCGCAGCCAAGACCCGCATGGACTCCAACGAGCGGCTCGAGTTCCTCGGCGACGCCATCCTGGGTGCGCTGGTCTGTGAAAAGCTGTTCCACCAGTTCCCCAACTCTCCGGAGGGAGAGCTGACCCGCATTAAGTCGGCGGTCGTCAGCCGCAATACCTGCACCCGGCTGGCACGCGAAAAAGGCCTCGATCGTTTCATCTTCGTCGGTAAAGGACTGGCGATGACCGAGACGCTCCCCGAATCGCTCCTGGCCGGCATGTTCGAGGCGATCATCGCCGGAATCTACCTCGACGGCGGCATGGAGCCGGTGCACGAGTTCCTGGATCCGCTGATCGAGCGCGAAAACATGAAAGCCTCCCGCTCGGTGCACGGCTTCAATTACAAGAGCCTGTTACAGCAGTATTCGCAGAAGAAGTTTTCTCAGACCCCGGTCTACGAACTGGTCGATGAGAAAGGCCCCGATCATTCGAAGTTTTTCAAGGTGACCGCCATCATCGGCGAGATCCAGTATGAGCCGGCCTGGGGCTCCACCAAAAAAGAAGCCGAACAGCGGGCCGCGCTGAATGCACTCAGACAGAATGAAGACGAGAACGGGTCGGACTGGGAACTTCCGTCAATGCCCGATGACATCTGAGGCGATCAACCGGTTTTCTCGGCCTGTAAATAGAAAGGGCCGAGAGGACACGGGAATCCTCTCGGCTCTAAGATGGGGATGATGTTTTGGAGTGGCCCAGGGTGGGCTGACCCGCCTCCACGGGTCGGTGGGAATATCTCTCTCTTCTCTCGTGAACTTTGAAGTCTCTCAACTCTTCAAAATTCCATGGGTCTCTCTCTTTACCCACAGCAGACATAATGCAGCAATCGTGCCAATGCGGGAGAGACCATTTCAAATTTTGAGTATTCACTCCGCAAACACCTGAAAAACAGGGATATAAATCAGGCAGCGTTTCCTGAGAAATTTTCCGCCTTGGGGAAATTGCAAGAATTGCAAAAGGAAAACCATCGTTTTTTCCTCCGCAATGTAACTCTTACAACGGGAAAAGAGAGAATTCCCCCCTTCAACGCGCCGTTCCAGGCGTTGCCTCTTTCACATCGATCGAAAGTTTTCCCACCGCCTGTAAGATAGGTAAAAAGATCGCCAGTGGTGCCGGGGCATTCTCAGACAGACTGGAGTCCGCCAGTTTAATGTGCCCCGCACCGATCCCCCCTTTTCCCAGAGTCGCATCCAGGGGAATCCAGCGGCCATCCAGATAGACCTCGGTCCACATATGCCCGCCGAAGCTCGCCCGACTTGGAATGTAGACCAGACCTACCGCCACGCGCGCAGGCAGCTTCATGGCCCGCAGCATTGCCGCCAGCAGCACCGCGTGCTCAGTGCAATCCCCTTCCATATTCTTCGCCACTTCGCCCGCAGACGCCAGTGCCGTCGAAAAATTCTTCTTCCGCAGATGCTCGTGCACATACTTTTCCATCTGCACAGCCTGCTTCCAGGGATTCGTTTCAGCCTGCAACGCCTGCTTCGCATGCTCGATCACACGTGGATCGTCAGACTGGAGAAACTGGGAAGGTTGCAGATACTCAGCATCCACGTCCGCTGCGGGAAACTCCCGGGGCGCTGCCGCCTTCTGCACGGTGAGCCGGGCCCGATGTGCGTCCAGTTTTTCCACTTTCTGCGTCTCGGTCTTCGGCAACACCGACGTCGGATCCCCATCGGTCAGCGTAATCTCATAGACGACACGCTCTGTATCATGCGCTCCGGGGATCGGTTTAACCTTGATCAGCGTCTGCACCGCCAGATCGAGTTCCTTACCAGACAACTCTTCCAGGGCGACCTCTTTACTAACCGTGTAAGTAATCATCGCCGATCCCAGAAAATCGGCCACCGTTTTGGGAATCTTCCCTTCCCGGGTGACATATAAATCAATCGTCATTCCGGGCAACAGAGACTGTTTCATCTCCACGTGCAGGCATTCGGCCTCTTCACCGCCATACAGCTCCGTTTTTTCGTATTCGAGGGCCTTGAGCTGCACTTCGGTCACTTTATTGTATTCGGGGAGCAGCATCGAGAAAGACTGCTCCTCTCCCGGCTGGAGTGGCTGCTTCTGAAAAAACTGGTCTATATAACTGGGAGAATGAAATGTCGGCTTCCATTTCAACTGCGACTGTTTGGCCTGATTCGCCACACTGGTTTGAATGTGCAGGGTCCCCTCGCGTACTTCGCCCTCAGAAACCGTTGAAGCAGCAGGGGGATTCTGCATTTCGAAGGTATAAGCCAGCAACTCACCAGCTGGCGTCTCTTTCGTTTTCAGATGCGTCTCCAGGTTCAGAGCCTGTCCAAACCGCTTCAGCTTCAAATAAGAGTCACTCTGCTGAAAAACAACCCGGTTCTCACCTTCGCCTGACCGGTGCGTCTGCGAACGGGCATAGCCGATCCGCTGATCACTCACGTAAATCACCTGCCAGACGTCTGAGTCCTCCACAGAAGCGGGCTGCCCCGCCTGTTGAGTGGCAGCCTCCACTGCAGGCACCGGCTGTTCTGCACAACCTGTCAGGCTCCATACGAGCCAGAGTCCCAGGGACAGAGTCACGTTTCGACCATTCAGCCAGGATCGTAAGCGGGTTTGCATCGTCCGGTTCTTTCTAAGCGATAAACGTCTTCTGGTGACAACTGACATCACACGGGAACTGAAACAGGCATAAAAAAATCCCTGCAATTCTCGCTGGAGTTGCAGGGATTATTGTAATCGGTTCAGGGGACTTCAGGAAACCGGAAATCAGTCGAGATCTTCTTCCAGATCATCATCACTTTCTTCCACATCGTCTCCGTCATCGCTGTCATCCAGTTCGACATCGTCCAGGTCGTCGGAATCATCTTTAGCGTCGGTATCGTCATCATCGGTATCGTCGCTGTTCAATGTGTCATCGTCGTCCAGATCTGCTGTCTCGTCGGCAGGAATCTTCGCAACGACGGCTTCCCCGTCAACGGGTTCTTTGACCGGCTGAATGAAGTACAGTTTCTTGGCGTTCTTGGCACGCAGTTGTTCAATCCGCTCTACTGCTGCATCACGCTGATCGTATGGGAAGCGAGACTCTTCCTTCATACTCCCTGTGAAAACACCCCAGACAAGACGACGGCGCACATCAGCTTTAGCCGACTTCTTCTTACGGGTCGCCTTCTTCTTTTTAGTGGCTTTTTTCTTGGGAGATGATTTTTCTTCCGCTTCGGCCGCTTCTGCCTGACGGCGCATTTCCAGACGACTGGGAGACTTTCGAGCCATTTTCGCTTCTTTGGTAAAATTAAACTCTATTTGTAAGTTGAAATGGGAACACCTTGGAAGCTAAGCATAACAATTCAATTCTGGAATGACTATGGACAGACAAGCCCTCAGAGGGTGAAGAACGCATTTTTTTCGTTTTGAAACCTGAAAACCGGCTCACCAGGCCTGACCACCAATTCAACAGGCTGCAGACAACGCCCCAGCTATCCCCCACTCAGCAGGTGATTTGCCTGCCTGAGAGAATCAGCAGCATTTTTCCAAATTCAGCCGAATTCGTTCCTTGAGACTTATCCCATTGAATTAAATAGACTTACGTGTATTTGACCGCAAAAATCCCGAGAACATTTAACCAATTCCATCGAAATAATCAGAATAACTTATTTAACCGGACCCCAATGACCGATCAATCAGCATAGCAATCTCATTGTTTCGTTTGCGCAGCAGGAATGACTCACAGTGCGAACCTGACGATAGATAGAGCTCTGATGTAATGGACGAAATCAAATATCTCTCTACAATTGGGAACGGAGTTGTTCATGAAACGGTATCGTAAGTGGGTCTTGACGCTGGGGATCATGGCGGTGACTCCCGGTATCACAATGGCCGGACCCTTGGATTTCTTCACAAAGAAATCTGAACAGTCTAGTTCGACCGCTGTATCGGGCAAGATTTCCAACAATCAGAAAGTCGCCAATGACATTGCCGACGCTCTGAGACAAGCCCGGTTAACCGGTTACAACATGGAAATCGAATTCAACAAAGGTGTTGCAGTACTTTCCGGTAAAATTCCGACTGCTGCACAAAAAGCACAGGCCACCCGACTGATCTCACGGGTCGAAGGTGTGACTCGTGTCGACAACCGCCTGGTTGTCAGTGAAGCTGCCGGTAACCCGACTGCTTCAACCGCTCCTGGGACTCCTCAAAAGAGCCTCAATCCTTTCCGTAGAGCGGACGACATTGTCCAGACCTCTGCTTCAGCAGATCCCTTCCTGAAAGGGTCTCTGCAACAGGCTCAGTTCGAACAAGCCGTGGAAAACCGACGTTCCAATGTGCAAACCGTTTCTCATCAGGCTCCTGCTCCTCGCAGTGCCGGCGTGAGCAACCAGCAGATGGCAGAACAACTGGCCAAAGCACTGGGACCAGCTCTGGCGTCCGCTCACGAAGTGGAAATCCGCTTCAAAAACGGAACAGCTATCCTGCAGGGATCAATTGGATCTCCTCGGGAAAAACAGATGGCAACCCAGATTGCCCAGCGTGTTCCGGGTGTGAAAGCGGTTGATAACCGTCTGCAGGTTCAGGCTTCTGCTCCCCAGACGTCCATGATTCAGCCGACCAACTACATGAACTATCAGGCTCCTAATCCTGGTCCTGGTGGCCCTCCAATGATGAGCCCCCAGCCTGGCATGGGTCCTGTTGCCAACAATGTTTACAACAGCCCGCACCTGCCTGAAACTGCTTGGCCAACCTATGCAAACTACCCGAACTACGCTCAGGTAGCTTACCCCAGCCAGTACTCAGCCAGTGCCTTCCCTTACATCGGGCCCTTCTACCCCTATCCTCAGGTTCCACTGGGATGGCGTCAGGCTCAGCTCGAATGGGATGATGGCTCCTGGAAACTGAACTTCCGCCCTCGCACCGATCGCTGGTGGTGGTTCATGAATCCAAAGAACTGGTAAGTCACTCACCAGTTTGACCAAAACGTGGAAATGCCTTCCGGAACTCGCTTTCTGGAAGGCATTTTTTCTGGCACCAGAGTGTGAACACACAGTGAACACGCTCCCGCCAGGCCGTCACAACGGTTTTTACCGACGAAATCGTCAAAACCGTTAAATTTTCACAAGATTCACGGACGCAGAGTCCGATAAGAAGAACAGGGAGTCATAGTCTGTCTCCATCAGGCAAGAGGCCAGACGACAGAACATGACATCTACTTATCGAGCTCACCGCTCACTAACACTGATGACGAAGTCAAAAACACATCAAACCACTTCGTTCAATTCACCCGGAGGAAGAAGGATGTTCAAAATCGGGAAGCAATTCAGCCGTGCTTTGCTTTTGGGCTGTGCCTGCTTGTTAACGATCAATACCAGTGGTTGTACGCTGGTGAAAGGCTTTGTGGAAGTGGCCTACGCCGGCTCTGTCTTCTGGCGGACCACTCCTCTCATCCCGGTCACCGCCTACTGGTCACAGTTGGTTGAAGACACGTACTGGGAAGAAGAACGCTACAACAAAGTTCCTATTCTGGATCCGGTCGAAGGCGAACACGCACCGCTGTTCTGTCTCGATCCACCCAGCCCGGATGAAGTCATTCGTGCTCTGCCGGACAAAACCGGCGGCGGAGTCTGGTTCCTGGCAGAAACCACTCGCAACAATGTCCGCATGGTGGTAGAACCCATCGTAGACCGGATTGGCGAATGCCGCTTCTACCCGATGGTTGGACCAGCTCGTCAGCACCACTGTCACTACAAGTGCACCGTGTACTACGACAAAACCATTCGCTCAGACTGGCCCATTCCGTTCTCCAACACTGATCAGACCAAAGAAGTGGTTTACATCGACCACGACCACCTGATCCGCTGTGCCGGACCACCATCTGAGTAATACTGAACTCCAAGCGGCTTCTCGCAGGAAGCGAACCGCAACCAAACTAATAAGTCTACCCACCAGCAGGGCCGATGATTCTAACCGGGTGAAAGAATCATCGGCCTTTGCACGCGCGCTGACATCTGGGCTGACATTCACTCTTTCTGCAAAACGTACTGGCACATCGACTTCCACTCACGCTAAAATCAAAGTCCGCAGGCACACTGACGACGGGCAACCACAGCGCTGAGTGGGCTGCCCACCGACCATCCACTTTGATAACCCACTTTTAGTGAGCACCCGATGGCCAAAGCTTCGTATACCCTGCGCAACGGACGCGTTTATGTCCATGAAAAATGCCAACAGCCCACTCAGGTCAATGGCGGCGACTTCGAAGGCTTATGTAACCCGTTCAATCTCTGCCTGGGAACCGTCTGCGCCCATTGTGGCGGCCCCCGCGCATTACGCAGTTTCCACTGGGCCGACACCGGCGAACAACTTGATGACTACCGCAGACGCCTCCGCACGAAAGTTCCCCCGATTTATTCCTGGTGGTATCTCTGGATCTCCCCCTTGATCGGCCTCATCGCCGGCACCATCATCGGGCCACTCTTTCTGAATAACAGCAGCCTGCCAGTCGCCGCCGGCTCCGCCCTGGTCGGCACATTAATCATGTACCTGATCATCGGCCCCAAACTGTTGATGCTGATCGCCCCCAAAAAGTATTATCAACTCAGGTAGCAGACAGGACAGCTCCATCACAAAACCGGTAACAGGAGTCAGGACCACATGAGTATCAGCTACATCCTCACGCCTGTCACACCACAGCTCCTGGAATGGGGACGCGAGTGTGGCGTGCCGATTTCGCTGGAAGCGCCCGCCGGTCGCACCGTTACCCGCAGCGACCTCGCACAGGTTGTGGAATCCCTGGCAGGTTTCACCGGCGATGTCCGTGGCACAGAAGAGGACTTTACTGCCAGCATCGCTTCCGAAGAAATGATCGACTGGGAATATAAATCCGATGACCCACTGTTAAACCAGGCCTTCGGCGGTCCTCACACCAGCCCCAGAGAATCCGCCGACATTTACCGGCTCCATCCCCCAGACCAGAGTCCCTCCCTCAGCTTCAAGGGCCATCTCACGCTGATTGTCCGCATCGCCAGCGAACTCGCCAAACCCTGTGGCCCCCAGGCCGCCTTCGCCACCAGCGACGGCATCCCCGCCTTCTTCCTGCCCGATCAGCAAACGCCGGTATGGAATGAACCGTGGTGCTGAATGGAACCTTGAACCACACATCAATACTCCTTACCAGTCTAGATTTTAGTAGCTCATTCCCATGCAGATCTTTGAAACCGAATTAGAATCAAAAATCAAAATCAGAGCCTACAGTAACCTGCAGTCCTTTACCTACGAAGGCGGTGTGGCGATCGGAAAACACAGCCGGGAGAGAGTGAGCCGTAATCTGACGATCCTCAACAGACAGGCAAAACAGATTGTAGAAAATGCCCCCGTTTATGATCTACTTCCCCCTGAAACAGTCATGGAGCAACGAGGTTGGCTATTGCCTTGCTTCACTTTCATCACCTGGTTTGAATCAGATTATACGGGAGGTGGAGACTATGATGGCACGCACTTGGCTGTGATCCACTTTCAAAATATAAATCATCCGATCTTCGATCAGATATCAGAACAGCAACTGCAACAGATCGATTGGACCAACCTGGCAAGCGGATTCCTCTATTGACATAACGAATCATTCCAATCCGGAGCGAGAGAATCACTATGACTCAGGTGCAATGGAAAAAATTCGTCAACACAATCTGCATTCGAACCGACATTGCCCCCGTCACTCCCGTCCAACATGCAGATATCGACGAGTTCGAAAACGCTTTTGATGTCAAGCTGCCGTCCGGTTATCGTTCATACTGCCTGGTATTTGGTGCTGGAGAATTTGGAAAAACGAGTAAGATCTCAGTCCCTGGCTATAAGGGGAGAACTTTTATATTTGGGCTGAAGAAGCTATAAGAACTTTCTCATGAAGGTTTGGATTATGAGAAATATTCTCCGGCCCCGGCCCAACATGTAAGGAGTAGTTTTTTCGCCATCGATATATCGATATTTTGACATCAAAATACTTTTTCGATCCAAATGACATTACCGACTCAATACGGAATGAGTATGGCAGCTACGTTCGACACCGAAACTGGGAAGTGAAACGGGTTGCCGATAATTTCTGGGAGTTCATCACCGAACTTTGCCTTGGTGAAAGACAACGTGAACTGATTAATTATGACGAACTACCGGAACGGATATTCCAGCCCATAGGCAGTTCAACCAGGTATCACAAATCCCTGTCAGTACAACTACCAGCAAGTGAATTTGAAATTAGAGAAAACATGGATACTCTCAACGAAATCCTGGAACTCTGCCTGCAGGACAGCCCTGCATTAAGGCAGTCGCGACATGGCTTTCTGGAAACTCACGAACTGGACGGTTCCCTGGCATTTGAGGCATTACTGGCGTTTATTGATCGTCTCCCGTATTCCGAATTACACGCCGCTCTGGAACTTGCCAACGATCGTCTGGCGTCAATTGATTCGCATCAGCGGCGCGAAGTCGCTACCATCGATTCACTACGCCCTCTGATTAAAAGTCCTTCCTGGCCCCTGGTCCGTAGCCTTACCTACCTTGGGAATTTGCCTGCTGCCCCCTCAATCGAAACGGCTCAATCCCCGTTTTCTGGAATAGTATCAGCATCTTTCTGTGGCGGACCGCTGGGACAAGAATTGATAGCAGACTTCTCATCGCAAACTAAAACACCCCATCTCCGCTCGTTGGATCTCTCTGGATGCACGCTTGATACTGCAGCAGAAACTATTCTTACTCGCTCAACAGTTTTTAGTCGACTTCATACATTTCATGGGCTGACAGAACAGGACCTGGAGTCCTTTGATGCCATGCAACTTGAAACGGTTAGCTGTCATGCGACAGGTCGACTGATTCATCTGCTTGAGGAACGGTCGGCGAGCTCATTACGCCAACTCACTCTGACTGGATCACCAGACTCTTTTACAGAAGTCATAAATGCCCTGTGTGAATCTAAAACTCTAACAAAACATCTTGAATCATTATCTCTGTATCTCGATATTGATGACAAGCAGCTTTCCCAACTAATGACCTGTGCCGACCTGTCGAACCTCAGACAGCTTACCATCTACTCAGAAGCCATCACCTCAAATTCCGTTACGGCATTATCATCTGCCGATTTTGCCAGGAATCTCACAAGACTGAATTTGAGCTTCACAAAAATCGGCTCCAGAGGCTGGAAACAACTGAGAACGATTCCCTTCTCTAGCCTGGAGAGCCTCAATCTTCAGGGAACCGGAGGGGACAATGCGGGAGCGGAGGCACTCTCCCGATCAGATTACCTGATAGGATTACAGACGCTTGACATCTCAAGAAATCAGATTGGTTCTGACGGAATTTCCGCCATTTGCGGATCGGAAATACTGACCGAACTAAAATCCCTCAGTATCTGTAACAACCCATTGGGCTCTGCTGGCGCCAGAGCGATTGCTTCCAGTAATCGAACCATCGCCCTTCGGCATCTATGGATCAATCAGATCGGAAATGCCGGAACGATCAACCTGGCTTCAAGTCCCAACTTGCAGAACCTGGAAAGTCTTTCAATCGGTTTCCTCGAAGACAATTCAGCTGGGGATGCCTGCGTTGCTCTGGCTGAGTCAGGATTGACGGCGGGCCTGAAAGCACTTTCTGTGACAGGCAGTATATCAGATGCAGGTCTCAAGTCCCTGGCAACATCACAATCCTGCGGAAAATTAAGACGTCTCGCGCTCTGCGGAGATGTGACAGCCGAGGGCATTGAAGCGTTAGCACATGCACAACAACTGACAGGGCTCTGGCACCTTAATCTCGATCATTGTCCGATTGGCGATCGGGGAGCCCTTGCTCTTGCAAACTCTGAAATTCTGCAGGAACTGATTGATCTGCAGCTAAGCTTCTGCAAACTGACAGAACATGGATCAAGATCCCTGGCACAGTCAAACAAAGTCCGCTCCCTCCGCTGGCTCTCTCTGAATCGGGAGCTGCTTCAACCATGGCTGATTTCATCAGTCATACCCCCCTTACTCAGAGCACGCCTTCAAGAATCGATAAAGTGACAATACACATCTCAGAACCGTCACTTCGTAACTCATTCTCCAATTGAACCCGCATTGAGAATGTCCTGCATCGTGAGCACGGACTTCAACTCCAGATCGACGGCCTGCAGTGCTTCGGCTCCTCCCGTCTGGCGATCGATCACGCAGATCGCACACAGCGGCTCGATTTCTGAATCGCGAAGTTTCTGTAACGCATCCAGAATCGCGCCACCTGAGGAGACTACATCTTCGATCAGAACGACGTTCTTACCCGACAGACTGGTGCCCTCTGCGTATCGACAGGTCCCGTATGTTTTGGCTGCCTTGCGGATAAAAGCCGCCGGCAAACCGGTTACCTGACTTAGAACCGTGACCACGGGAATCCCACCCATCTCCAGACCCGCCAGGACGTCCGTATTCTCGGGCAGCAGTTCTTCCATGGCTTCCGCAATCTGCTTCAGTAAAACCGGGGATGATTCAAACTGATATTTGTCGAAATAGGTATCTGACGTGGCACCGGATCGCAGGGTGAATGTCCCCGACAGCTGGGAAGTTCGTTTGATCTCTGTTGCCAGCTGTATCTGATTCGTCATCTGAGTATTCTTCCTGTTATCGATTGCCGGCCAGTAGAAGCTTACGCAATCCGCGTCTCGGTCACCGGAATCAGTTTCGGGATCGGGATCTGCAGCCCCACCACGCCGCCGTGCTTTTTCTGCAGCGTCGAGAAACGGCACTTGAGGAATCCGAACAGTTCGGGAGGCGGGTTCAGTTTCATGTACTGGTCGACCAGTACCGCCATGTGGGCGTCGTATTCTTTCTGGCTGTGCGAGTGCACGTGGTAATGTCCTGCCAGGCGGCGGATGTCGCCGTCGAAGGCCGGGCTGATGTGATACAGTTCGTGCAGCACCGTGATCATCTTCTCTTTGAACGAATGATTCAGGAACCGCGGCAAATAGAAGGTGAGGATATACAGCATCTCCTGCTGATCCTGGTACACACGCTGCACCGTCCACTTCCGGCCGTAGCGCGTGGTTTGCAGAGCCCCGTTCTCAAACCGCAGGGGCGTCAACTTGGCCTGCATGCCGTAAGGCACATTGCGGCGGGCCTGGGCGAAGGCGACCGCGATCCGGTCCATATCGACATGATGAAACTCAGGCAGCCGACGCGAGACGTCGCTGCACAGGCGGTACATCGCGTGACTGAAATTAAAGGGCTGCTGCGTTGACATGCTGTGCCAGAATCCTTTCCGCTACAACTTCACAACGACACAAGGTCGAGCCGGGGCCTGTCTTTCGTCCGGATTGATACGGGTATTCCATTTCAGCGTTTCTGCTCCGGACGTAAAAAAAGCTAAGAGCATATCAGGGATACTCTTAGCTTTAAAATTTTAGCGGGAAACCGGATTTCCGCAAAGTCGAATTCGACTCGCGACGGCTTACTCCTCTTTTTTGTCTTCTTCAGCTTCAGCAGTTTCCCCTTCTGAGGCTTCTGCTTCAGTGGCAGGAGCTTCGTCAGCGACTGCTTCGCTTTCTGTTTCTGCTGTTTCTTCCGCAGTAGCTTCTTCGTCAGCTGGTGCTTCCTCTGTTGCTGCAGAACCCAGTGTTTCGCTGCGGCGGGTCGGCTTAACACGATCTCGTTCGCCGACGAATTCGATGATAGCCTGAGTACCGGCATCGCCCAGACGGACAGTTGCCAGACGCACAATGCGGGTGTATCCACCATTGCGTTCTGCAAAGCGTTCTGCCAGTTCGTTGAACAGGATATCGACGGCTTCGTTGTCACGCAGTTCTGCGAATGCCCGACGACGGTAGCTCAGAGCGGGTGCCAGAGCCTGGTTCCACTGATTCCACTGCTCAGATTCACGCCAGGTCTTCCATTCGCTGGAGTTCTTCTCAGCGGAAGTTGCGTACTGGGCAGCGTTCTCGATGTGTGGCTGAGCTTTCTTGGCAACCGTGATCAGCTTTTCGATGAACGGACGCAGTTCTTTGGCTTTCTGCACGGTGGTGGTGATCCGACCGGAAACCTTAGGAGCGTTTTCAGCTTCCTCGTCGATCCGGACGGTCTTGATGAGGCTCACCGCCATGTTGCGGAACATCGCCTTACGGTGTGATGCATTGCGGCCTAATTTGCGGCCTCTCATTCGGTGTCGCATGACTTAACTCTGAATTATTCTGATTGCTGAGAGTAAAGAACTCGATGTTTGATAACCAATAATCGCGTTGCTCTGTCCGATTAACGCGGCTGTTGTGAAGACGAGCTGGGAATCTTCATCCCCAGACGCAGACCGATCTGGTTCAGTCGTTCACGAACTTCAACCAGGGTGGTTTCCCCGAAATTACGTACGTGTAACAGATGATCTTCCGTTTTGCCGACCAGGTCGCGAACGGTGTTGATCCCTTCCGATTCCAGGCAGTTGGTCGCACGGACAGACAGGTTCAGCTCGGCCAGGCTCTGGTTGAGTTTCTCTTCCAGTTCCAGGTCGATCGGTGCGTAACCGGTCGTATCCAGCATCCCTTTGAGACCGCCTTCCGGTGGCATTTCTGGACCGGGCTCACGGTAAGTAATAAACGGATTGAGGTGTTTTCGCAGAATCTTGGAAGCTTCTACCAGGGCCATATCGGGCTTAACGGTTCCGTTGGTCCAGATTTCCAGGATCAGCTTGTCGTAGTTGGTCCGCTGACCAACACGGGTATCTTCAATTTTATAACGGACGCGAACGACCGGTGAGAACGTGGCATCGAGGGGAATCACGCCAACTTCGGTTTCATGCTGAGCATGCTCGGAAGCAGGGATATATCCACGACCGTTATCAATGGTCAGTTCCATGTTGAGTGGAACGTCGTCGGTCATGGTGGCGATTACCAGATCTTTGTTGATCACTTCAACCTGATCGTCGGTAATGACGTCAGCACCGGTAACCACACCACGCTCGTGTTTTTCAATCCGCAGTGTCTTGGTAGTCGAGCTGGAGTTCTTGACGATCAGCGACTTGAGGTTCAGGCAGATTTCGGTAATGTCTTCGACAACACCGGGAATCGTGGTGAACTCGTGCTGGACGCCCTGAATTTTGACGCGTGTCACTGCGCTGCCTTCCAGGCTGGAAAGCAGAATGCGCCGCAGACTGTTGCCGATCGTCGCACCGAATCCACGTTCGAATGGTTCGGCTACAAACATACCATAGGTGGATGTCATTGAGTCCCGGTCAGGGATGACACGGCTTGGTAATTCCAGTCCTCGCCAACGGATTCGCATTGAAATAATCTCCCAAGAACACATTTAAACAGAATGCGATTCGGAAACCAGCACTCTCGTTATATTTTAAATTCAGTCTGAACGCTTTCGCGAACAGTCTTCACAGCGTCACCTGCGTAACGGATCAGACGCGACGTTTTTTCGGAGGACGGCAACCGTTGTGTGGCAGTGGGGTGATGTCTTCGATCGCCTTGATCGAGATACCAGCTGTCTGCAGACCGGTGATTGCACTTTCCCGTCCGGAACCAGGTCCCTTGACGCGAATTTCCATTTCTTTCACACCAAACTTGGAAGCTTTTTCCGCACAGATTTCTGCAGCCCGCTGAGCAGCAAAAGGAGTGCTCTTACGACTTCCCTTGAATCCGGAAGTACCTGCTGTGGCCCAGCAGAGTACATCACCGTTCAGATCGGTAATCGTAACCGTGGTGTTGTTAAACGTTGCTTTAATGTAAGCAATCGCTTTAGTGATGTGACGTTTCACTTTTTTTCGTTTGACTTTAGCCACTCTGCAACTCCTGATGTTTCTGTCTGTTGGATCTCAGAAACTGAAACTCATTTTGATGGAATGTTTTCTCGTTAAGCCGAACATGGTGCCGGCATTGTATCGTCTCTCAACTCGCCTCTGATCAGTCTCCTGGAGCAGGGACCGATTTTAGTGACGAGCGTCTTTAACACCCTTCTTACCAGCAACGGTTTTCTTACCACCTTTGCGGGTACGGGCGTTGGTCTGTGTATTCTGGCCGCGTACGGGCAGTCCGCGACGATGACGAATTCCGCGGTATGACTGAATGTCCCGCAGACGGGCGATGTCCTGCTGTGTCGATCGACGCAGCTGACCTTCGACGGAATAGTCCGTATCCAGTACGTTTACGATACGACTCAGCTCATCGTCAGTCAGGTCTTTAGCCTTCATCTGGGGATTGATTTCCAGCTTGAAGCAGATATCAAGAGCTGTCACCCGTCCGATGCCGTACAGGTAAGTCAGGGAAACATAAACAGGTTTTTCGTTCGGAATATCAACACCGAGAATACGAGGCATTTTATTTCACTCCGCTGGTTGTAAAAACTGAAATTAAATCATGCAAACTGAGTGCGAGACTAACCCTGGCGCTGTTTATGACGAGGGTTGGAAGAGCAGATCACGTACACACGCCCCTTCCGTCTGATGACTTTACAGCTCTCACAAATCCGCTTAACACTGGCTCGGACTTTCATCGTACTACGATTTCTCTATTAGTTTGGTTCACGTTTGGCGAGTCAGCAGAGAGAACCTCTCCGGCTCAAACACTGTAACTCGTGTAAATTCAGATAGTTGCGCCCATAAAATGAGCAAACTCCGGCTTCGTATCAAACCTGTACAATTTCCGAAGCGGAGCGAATCAGGAAATTATAAACGCCTTATGCGTAAATCGACAAGCGAAACACCCCTTTTTTGGTGAATTTCGCTGCGACTCGCCCGTTTATGACTTACAGATCGCTCTCAAGTAATCCAGAGTAGTTTCGCATAACCAGATGGCTGTCAATCTTGTTGACCAGGTCCAGCACTACAGAAACCACAATCAATAATCCGGTTCCACCGTAAAAACTCGCCACCAGGAAGTCGACACCCAGCCAGGTTGAAACCAGCGTTGGAATAATCGCGACCAGTGACAGGAACGCAGCCCCCACATATGTGATACGAACCATGACTGCTTCCAGATAGGCGGCTGTCCGGGCACCAGGACGATATCCCGGGATGAACGAACCGTAATCTTTCAGGTTTTCTGCCATATCCTTGGGATTAAAGGTAATCGCCGTCCAGAAGTAGCAGAAGAAGTAAATCAATATCACATAAGAGATTGTGTATACAAAACCACGACTCATCGGCTGGAAAGCCCCGTCCAGCATGGACAGGAAGGTGGAACTGGTCCACACTGAGCTCATCCAGTGGAAGACAAAGTAAGGGAACATCAGCAGACTGGAAGCGAAGATGATCGGCATCACACCTGCCTGGTTAACACGCAGCGGCAGAGACTGACGTTGACCGCCGGAAACCCGACGCCCCCGTACGTGCTTGGCACTCTGAATCGGAATGCGACGCTGCCCCTGGGTAATTGCAATCACCCAGACCACCACGAAGACAAACACGAGAGCCAGAATCAGCAACCGGTCAATCCCGGTGTCGGTTCCCAGTGCGATCCCTTTATCCAGAGCCGGTTCAATCAGACTCCAGCCTGCCTGCGGCATTCGGGCCAGGATCCCTGCCATAATCAGCAGACTGATCCCGTTTCCGATACCGTAAGCATCGATCTGCTCACCAATCCACATCAGGAAGATGGTCCCCGTGGTCATGGTGATGGTCGCCACCATCTGGTAATAGAGGCCGCCGTACCCGTCGAGGATCAGACTCTTACCCGAGCCCAGACCACCCGCCAGGGTATGGATCCAGAAGTAACTCTGTGCCAGACAGATCACGACCGTTGCATAACGTGTATATTCATTAATCTTCTTACGCCCGGCTTCACCCTCTTTCTGCAGACGTTCCAGCGGTGGATAGACTGTACCCATCAGCTGGAAAATAATCGAAGCAGAGATGTAAGGCATGATGCCCAGACCGAAGATGGTACTCTGACCAATATTCGAAGCTGAGAACAATGAGATCACCTGCATCACCTGACCCAGGCCACCCTGTTGGCTTTGCAGATCCTGCAATGTCTCGGAAAGCTGTGCCTGATCGATGAACGGCAGCGCAATCCAGAATCCCATCCGGTAAACTGCCAGCAGGATGAGTGTCAGCAGAATTTTTCGGCGAAGCTCGGGAATCTTGAAGAGTACAGTTAATTTACCGAGCATGGATAGCGGTCCTTTGTGTCATAACTCAGCAGAAGAAAAATGGATAATCTTTGTGCTTCAGATCTTAACGAATAGAGAAGAAAAGGGGAATCGTATTCCTGTCTGCTGAAATCAAGTCCTTGAATCAATTACTTATGACAAAATCCGACTGACGGAACCACCGGCTGCCTGAATCTTGGATTCAGCAGATGCGGAGAACAGGTGAGCAGTCACGCTCAGCTTTTTGCTGAGATCGCCGTTACCCAGGATTTTGACCTGATCGAACCGACCTTTAGCCAGTCCTTTCGCAGCCAGAATTTCCGGAGTAATTTCGGCACCGTTGTCGAAGGCCTGCTCGAGAGCAGCTACGTTGACAACCGCGACCTTCTTGGCGAACTGTTTATTGTTGAAGCCACGTTTAGCAACACGCATTGCCAGCGGGGTCTGTCCCCCTTCGAAGCTGGTACGACGGGATGCACCCGCACGGCTGCCATAACCTTTGTGACCGCGAGACGATGTCTTACCATGCCCCGATCCGGGACCACGGCCAACACGCTTGCGTTTTTTATTCTTTTGTATTCCGCGATGAACGTCATCAATAATCATTAGACTTCTACTCCTCTCAAGCGTGCAATATCGTCACGGGTTCGCAGTTTTGAGAGCCCATCAATTGTGGCTTTAACTACATTGATTGGATTGTTGGATCCACGACTCTTTGTATAAATGTCAGTAATTCCGACTGCTTCTACCACAGCACGCACACCAGTGCCGGCAATAATACCGGTACCAGGACGAGCGGGTAACAGCAGGACGCGGGAAGAACCGAAGCGACCGACGACTTCGTGAGGCACGGTGTGCTCAACGATCGGTACTTTGACCATGTTGCGATTGGCCTGCTTGACGGCTTTATCTACAGCCAGCGGCACTTCGATCGCTTTGCCATAACCCCAGCCTACCCGGCCTTCTTTATCGCCTACGACGACCAGAGCAGTAAAGCTGAACCGACGGCCCCCCTTGACTACGCAGGCACAACGGCGGATCTGGATGACGGTTTCTGGCGTTTGTTTTGTCGATTCTTTTGACACGGTATCTTCTCCAACCCGTATAGAGTGTTGTCTCGATTAAAAATCCAGCCCTGCCTGACGGGCAGCATCTGCCAGGGCTGCTACCCGACCATGGTAGCGGTAAGGTCCGCGATCGAAGGCGACCTCTTTGATCCCTTTTTCAGCGGCCCGCTCACCCAGCAGTTTGCCAACCTTTTCAGCGGCAGCAATGTTGCCACCCACCTTGATTTCGCCGGCCAGAGACTTGTCTTTGGTGCTGGCTGAAACCAGGGTTGCCCCTGCAGTGTCATCAATGATCTGGGCATAAATATGATTGTTGCTACGATAAACAGACAGACGGTAACGGCCCGTTTTACGGACTGTGTTACGAATCCGGAACGAACGTCGTGACTTCTGTTTTTTCAGCGTTTTTTCTAGTTTCATTTTACCGTCATCTTCTCTTAAACAGTGGCCATCGGCCTGACAGTCAGACTACCTGAATCATCAGCAGTTGAATACCGTTAGTTAGCAAAGGCCTTACCGGCTTTCCGCCGTACGTATTCGCCTTCGTAACGAATCCCTTTACCTTTGTAAGGTTCAGGAGGACGTACGCTGCGAATGTTCGCTGCAAACTGACCGACCATATGCTTGTCTGGTCCGCTGACCACAATGTTGGTTGCGTTGGGAAGTTCGCAATTCACTCCCTGTGGCACATCCAGCACGATTGTGTTGGCAAACCCGACCTGCAGGCTCAGTTTCTGACCATTCAGTGATGCCTGGTAACCCACGCCCTGAATTTCCAGCTTTTTCACGAACGGTGTTTCCACACCCTGAACCATGTTGGCAATCAGTGCCCGGGTCAGACCGTGCAGAGCACGATTTTTACGCTCATCGTCAGGACGAATCACGTTGACCTCGTTGGCTTCCGAATCAAATTCCACACTCATCGCCGGATGGTAGGTAAACTTCAATTCACCCTGCTTACCTTTGACGGTGATGGTTCCGCCATCCACCTTAATTTCGACTCCGGTGGGAACGGCAACTGGTTTTTTACCGATTCGAGACATAACTTCAATTTCCAGTTAAATTAAATCGTGGCAGATACAGATCGGCCAGCCTTGCGGCACGTTTGGATTACCAGATGGTGCACAGCAGCTCGCCGCCCACACCTTCTTTTTTCGCTTCACGATTGCTCAGCACGCCTTTGCTGGTAGACAGGATGCTGACACCCAGCCCCTGCAGAACTTCCGGCATGGACCGCAGGTCCTGGTAGTGGCGACGTCCGGGTTTACTTTCACGGACGATTCGCTGAATGACGCGTTCCCCGTTGGGACCATATTTCAGATTGACACGCAGCACGTTCTGTGGAGTGTCTTCAATGACTTCATAGTCCCAGATGTAACCTTCCCGCTGCAAGGCGCCAGCGATGGCGGTCTTGATTTTGGAAGCAGGAATATCTACAAACGGCCGTTCAATCTGCAGTGCATTACGAATTCGTGTCAGCATGTCTGCAATGGGGTCTGTCATCATTAGCTGGCTACCCTCACTTTAATCTCCGACGATCTACCAAAAAAATTGTGTTGTATCTTATTGAAATCTTTGAAACGCGATTACTTGCGGAAAGGCATACCGAGCTCGGTCAGCAACAGCCGACCTTCGTCGTTATCCTTGGCAGTAGTCACGATAGTAATATTCATCCCCTGGGCATGATGCACGGAATCGGGATCGATTTCCAGGAAAACCACCTGCTCGTTGAGACCCAGGCTGTAGTTGCCTGCACCGTCGAACGCTTTGGGATTTACCCCCCGGAAGTCGCGTACACGCGGCAGAGCCAGGGAGATCAGTCGTTCCAGAAATTCGTACATCCGGGTGCCACGCAGGGTTACGCGACAGCCGATTTCCTGACCTTCACGCAGTTTGAAACCAGCCACAGACTTACGGGCCCGGGTGATCTGCGATTTCTGGCCTGCCAGAATTGTCAGGTGGTCAGCTGCTTCAGTCAGACGCTTCCGGTCCTGGTTGGCAGCACCAATCCCCATGCTGATCACGACCTTTTCAATCTGAGGCAGTGAGTGCACGTTGGTGCGTCCCAGTTTTTCCTTCAGGACGGGAACAATCTCTTCACGATATTGTTTTAATAATGTTGGTATTGCCATGTTTCTGTTTCAGACCGGCCGAACTTCGGAACAGTCTTCCTTACTGAAAACTACTGATGCTGATTACTGTTTCTGGTATTTTGCATTCGCTGGACTGATCGTTCCCAGTGAGGCATCGCACGATTTGCAGAACCGTTCTTTGCTGCCATCAGCGGTGTAACGATATCCGATGCGGGTCCCTTTACTGCAGGCTTCGCAGTAAAACTTGACGTTGGAAGCATCGATCGGCATCTCAATTTCCAGACGTCCCCCCTGAGGGCTCTTGGGATGTCCGCGTTTCACGTGCTTCAGGGCACGGTTTACATTTTCTACTGTCAGCTTTTTACCGCCATCGACGACCGACAATACACGCCGGGGAGTATCGCCTGCATCGGCTCCGGTGACCACAATCACTGAATCGCCACGTCGTATCTTCATCTCAGACCACCTCGTTTGCCAGGCTAATAATTTTCAGATAACGGCGTTCGCGGAGTTCACGTGCTACAGCGCCGAAGATACGGGTTCCACGAGGGTTCCCATCACCGTCGATCAGCACGATGGCATTCCGATCGAACTTCACATAGCTGCCATCATCGCGGCGGCAGGGATACTTGGTGCGTACGATCACGCCCCGCAGTACCTGGCCTTTTTTAATGTTACTGCCAGCCAGTGTCTTCTGGATACTTACGACAATCACATCGCCGACTTCAGCAGTCCGACGGCCTGTACCACCCAGCACTTTAATGCACCGCGCGACTTTGGCTCCGGAGTTATCACATACATCCAGATCGGTTTGCATCTGAATCATGGCTTTGCCTGTTCCTTATCAACCAAAAAGATGAGGAAAATCCTGATCTTTGTACTATTAACTAAACCGAACCTGTAGTCGGTCAGAAGCGACTTCAGTCCTGTTTCTTCTCTACAACTCGGATTAAATCCCAACGCTTTGTCTTGGAACGGGGACGGCTTTCGATAATTTCTACCGTATCCCCTTCCTGTGCTTCATTCTGTTCATCGTGCACGTGGCAGACAGTCCGACCGCGAACGGTTTTCCCGTACAACGGATGACGGTATCGTCGCTGAATTTCAACCCGCAACGTTTTGTCCATTTTGGCACTGGCCACTAAGCCTGTCAGTTTTTTTCGCATGTCTTCTACTTACCCTAACGAGCCTGATTAAGCATTATTCTGCTGACTTAATTCGCGTTCACGACGGATTGTCTGAATCCGGGCAATTTCCCGTCTGAGCCGCTTAATGTTACTCGGTGCATCGAGCCGCTCCGTTGCCGCCTGGAAGCGCAACTGAAACAGTTCTTTCTGTGTTTCCTGCAGAGCAAATGACAATTGCTCATCATTCATCTCGCGTAATTCACTTGCTTTGGTCATCAGTCAAACCCAATGATTGTTTATCAGTCTCGCTGTAAGATGCAGACAGGACTAAAGTGTTTTAAAAAATCAGTTATCTGGTCGACAGCCCTAGACGGACGGACGACGTTCTACCAGCCGGACGTTAACTGGTAACTTGTGTGCCACACGAGCGAAACAGCGTTTTGCTGCCTCGTGCGAGACACCTGCCAGTTCGAACAGAACCGTACCTGGCTTGACGACGGCGACCCAGTGATCCGGTTCCCCTTTACCCTTACCCATACGGGTTTCCAGAGGACGGGATGTTACCGACTTCTGCGGGAAGATCCGGATATAGAGCTTACCTTCACCTCGAACATATTGTGTGGCTGCAATTCGGCACGCTTCGATGGTTTGAGCTGTGATATGCCCCGGGTCCAGAGATTGTAAGCCCCATTCACCAAAGGCAACAGTGTTACCACGTGTCGCATTACCTTTTATGCGCCCTCTTTGGCTTTTGCGGTGCTTGACCCGCTTTGGCATTAACGCCATCGCGATTCTCCTCATCTGAATAATCACCAAGGTCAATCCAAACTTTCACTCCGATGACTCCGAAGGTGGTGTGTGCCTCGCGGAATCCGTAGTCAACGTGACGCTGCAGAGTCGACAGGGGGATTGAACCACGGCTTGCTTTTTCACGCCGTGACATTTCCGCTCCACCCAGACGACCGGAAAGCTCGATCTTAATTCCATGAACGCCCGTTTCCATTACCTGGTCCAGGGCACGCTTAATAGTTCTTCGAAAGCTACCACGCTTGGAAAGCTGCTGTGCGATATCTTCCGCTACCAACGCCGCACTCTGCAGTGCATTGTCAACTTCAATAATCTTCAATTCCATCCGACGACCGGTGAGATCTTCAAGTTCGGCTTTCAACCGGTCTACTTCCTGTCCCTTACGACCAATGATGATCCCGGGACGGGCCGTAAATAAGTGCACCACTACCTGATCGCGAGTTCTTTCGATCTCCACTTTCGGGATGCCGGCAAACTTATATTTGGTTTGAATAAATTTACGTACCTTCTGATCTTCAACCAGCAATGCCCCAAAATCTTTCTTGGAGGCATACCAACGACTTCTCCAGTCTTCAACGACTCCGACTCGAAATCCGGTTGGTCGAACTTTTTGCCCCATGATACAGGTTATCCTTTAAGTATTTCTGGTTGAGAATAATAAGTGTCTGGCAACAGTGATCCGATTACCTAAGGCAATTCGGGAGCATCAATCGATACATGAATGTGAGACATCCGGCGACGAATCGTGTAGGCCATACCGCGAGCACGGGGCTGAATCCGTTTAAACATCGGACCGCCATCAACGCGTGCTTCGGTGATTTTCAGGCCTTCCACATTGCGGGCACCTTTGTCTTCAGCATTGGCCATCGCACTCTTGATAACCTTTTCCAGGAAACGGGCACCCCGGTTCGGAATGTATTTCAAAGAATCCAGACCTTCCGAAGCAGTCATTCCCCGAACCATGTCTGCAAAAGGACGCACCTTAGTTGCTGAGATTCGTGCAAATCGATGCATTGCTCGAACTTGCCCCATGACGATTACTCCACTTCACTATTGCTTAATTTCTATCGGTTACCGGCCTGTCAGGCCGTAATCACCACCAACACAAACAGTTTATTTCTTCTTAACGGTATGGCCGCGGAAGTTACGGGTCAGGGAGAACTCTCCCAGCTTGTGACCCACCATTTCTTCGGTGACATACACGTTTAAGTGAGCGCGCCCGTTATGCACCAGGAAAGTGTGACCTACAAATTCCGGAGCAATAGTTGATGCCCGAGCCCATGTCTTGATCGGCGTCTTTTTTCCCGATTCGTTCAACTTCTCAATCTTCTTCAGAAGTTTAACGTCAACATAAGGCCCTTTTTTCAGAGAGCGACCCATAAAACTTGTCCTCAATTATCGAAAACAGATAGTTATTTTTTATTCAGTTCAACACACTACGTCAGAGTTTCAGCTGGCCATAACGACGAGACTTACGCCGCCGAATGATAGCCTTTGATGAAGCTTTTTTCTTCTTGCGGGTCTTTCCACCTTTCGCAAGCTTACCAGTCGGACTACAGGGATGACGCCCCCCGGAGTTACGACCTTCACCACCACCCATCGGGTGTGCCACAGGGTTCATACAGGTACCACGCACGTGAGGACGACGCCCCATCCAGCGTTTACGACCAGCTTTACCCAGTACAACTTTTGTATGTTCAGAGTTACCAATTTCACCAATCGTTGCCCGGCAGGAACTGGGAACACGACGCACTTCGCCGGAAGGCAGAGTGATCTGAGCCCAGTTATCTTCGCGAGCATTCAGAACAGCACCTGTACCGGCACTCCGGCACAGCTGTCCGCCACGACCTGGCTGCATTTCAACATTGTGTACCATCGAGCCCAGCGGAATGTTTGCCAGAGGCATACAGTTGCCGACGTTCGGCTCAACCTTTTCGCCACTAACTACGGTATCACCGGCGGTCAAACCTTCCGGTGCCAGGATGTAACGCTTTTCACCATCAACATAGTGCAGCAGCGCGATCCGGGCCGAACGGTTGGGATCGTATTCAATCCCGTTAACCTTAGCTGGAACACCATCTTTATTTCGACGGAAGTCGATCAGACGATACATCCGCTTGTGCCCGCCGCCGCGATGCCGTGCGGTGATCACACCCTGGTTGTTTCGTCCACCTTTTTTCTTGTATCGTACGAGCAGGGATTTCTCAGGAGCCTTCTTACGATCTGTGATCGCTGCGAAATCGCTCACCGATGCACCACGCCGACCTGGTGTCGTTGGCTTGTAGAATCGGATTCCCATAATTTAGTTCCTCAATGATCTGCTGGTTTCAAAAACCGGTTCACAATCTGTCTTCAATGCAACCCAACCTGCGGCTTAGAAGAATGAAATACGATCATCCTCGTGCAGTTCGACAATTGCCTTCTTCCAGGATTTTGTATAACCAACTTTATATCGATGGCGACGCGGCTTTCCGCCCCGGTTCTGGGTTCGCACGGAAACCACACGCACATTCCATAAATCAGATACCGCTTTTTTGATATCCGTCTTTGTCGCAGATTTATCAACGACAAACGTGTATGTATTGTAAGACTCAGACTGATGAGTCCCTTTTTCTGTCACCAACGGCCGGATGACGACCTGATACGGTTCCAGCTGAACGCCTTTTTTTGAACCATCTGACATAACTGTTAACCTCAATATCCAGACTGGACTTTTAAACCAGGCACTTCGTCAAATTAACCTTCATTCCGACCGAGCAGCACATCCAGGGCCGACTTAGTCAGCACCATCTGCCGCTTATGCAGAACATCGTATGCATTCAGATCACTGGCAGGAGAAACCTGAACCCCGGCAATATTGCGGGCAGACTTCCAGACCACAGGATCGTGACCATCAACCGTCAACAGACAACTGGTGCCGGTCAGACCGAGTGCTTTCAGCACGCCGGCGACTTCTTTTGTTTTTGGCACTTCGAGAGCCAGCTCATCCAGCAGAGTTACCTGCTCATCTTCAAACTTACTCAGAATCGCCATCCGGGTTGCGAGCTTGACTGCCTTCTTAGGAAGACGGTAACTCCAGTCTTTCGGAGACTTCGCAAAAGTGTGACCACCACCCCGACGAACAGGAGTCCGGACCGCACCAGCACGAGCCCGGCCCGTACCCTTCTGACGGTACAGCTTTCTGGTACTACCAGCCACCATACCGCGGCTTTTGGACTTTGCAGAACCAATCCGCTTATTCGCCTGGTACATCACAACCACATCGTGGAGCAACTGGCGGTTGATACCACTGGCCAGTTCGGTGGACTCGAACTCATACTTGCCCACTTCTTTGCCAGCTTTATCTTGAATTGCAACTGAAATCATTTCGACACCATTTATTAAGGCAGAATCAGGTAACTACTTCAAACACCCGAATCAATATTTGTTAGTATGACGAATGACGAGATCACCACCGTTGGGACCGGGGACGGCACCTCTTACCAGAAGCACACCATTCTCTTCGTCAACGCGGACAACTTTCAAGTGTCTGACAGTAATCTGCTTACCACCATACCGACCACCCATCCGCGTCCCCTTAAGAACACGAGAAGGATCTGCACTCATACCAATTGAACCACCATGGCGGTGCACACGCTTTACACCGTGTGTCGCACGCTGACCGGAGAAGTTATGACGTTTCATAACACCGGCAAAACCACGACCTTTACTGGTTCCAACCACGTCAATGTGAGTCACTTCATTGAACAGCGAAACGGTAAGCTCGTTACCCACTTCACAGCCATGATCCTCACCATCCACGCGAAACTCTTTAATAAATCGCTTGGGCTCACAACCCGCCTT
This sequence comes from Gimesia sp., assembly GCF_040219335.1. Taxonomy (NCBI): domain Bacteria; kingdom Pseudomonadati; phylum Planctomycetota; class Planctomycetia; order Planctomycetales; family Planctomycetaceae; genus Gimesia; species Gimesia sp. Next base: position 186,175 of record NZ_JAVJSQ010000014.1, read on the forward strand.
GCCGGCAACGGCCACACCCGCTTCTGTACGTTTTTTCTGACGCTTACTGTCCAGGGCGGCAACATGACCACGCTCACTGCGAGCAGACAGACGACGAGGCTTATCACCAAAACCGACCTGAACCGCTTCGTAGCCATCGGTGTCTAACGTGCGCACCTGCAAAACATGGCAGGGGCCAGCCTGAATCACCGTAACAGGAACCAGGACTCCATCGTCGTAAACTTGGGTCATTCCGACCTTTTTACCCAGCAGACCGACAGGCATACTCATCACCCTTAAACAACGGGAACAGAGCTTCTACGAAATCCGCCCGCAGGCGAAAGCAAGAAGCATAGCACCACCAGCGATCAAATCGCCGGATCCCTAACCAATCAAGCAGACCCGGCGCAACACCAGACCCGCGAGCATCATAACGAAAACTTTATAAAGAACTAGTTTCCGCCAGCGGACGCCTTAATTTTAATATCAACCCCAGCAGGCAGAGACAATTTATTCAAAGCATCAATCGTCTTGCCGGTTGGAGACAAAATATCAACCAAACGCTTATGAGTCCGAATTTCAAACTGCTCACGAGATTTCTTATCGATGTGAGGTCCCTTCAGAACCGTATATCGCTCAATCCGCGTCGGCAGAGGAATGGGGCCATGCACAATCGCACCGGTTCGCTTCGCCGTATCAACAATATCTGCTGCCGACTGATCCAACACGGAGTGATCATAAGCTTCCATGCGAATTCTAATTCGCTCTTGACTCGCAACGGCCACCAATAAATTCCTTCACTAAAATATGACTCAGACCCTGTTTAGACAACTTTCTCGCACAGGGAAGCGAGCAATATTACTGGGAGCCTCACCGGTTGTCAACAACCCCAACAAAGCAGAAAATGCTTTTTTTGAAATTCCGACATTCCAGTTCAACCAGCGACCCAGCCACTGTTCATTTGAAACCTGCCACGCAACTTTCAAAATCGTAGACGTGACAAGTTACACATTCACCCCCTGGATACCAAGGCTGCCACGTCTCAAATTTTTAAAAATTATCCAATCATCTCTTTTAAAACGCTCTGTGGAGCCGCTGCATACTTCAATGGCTCCATCGAGAACGAGGCCCTCCCCTGCGAGAGACTGCGAATCTGGGTAGAATAGCCAAACAATTGTGAAAGAGGGGCTTCCACTTCCATCACACACAAATCTCCGCGCCATTCACTGTTGAGCACATTGGCATTCCGCGAACTGAGATCTGCCTGGATATTACCACGAAATTCATCAGGCGTTACGACTTCCATTTTCATGATCGGCTCGAGTAACTGAATCTTCGCATCCATAATACATCCATGCAATGCCTCGGACGTGGCCGCCTCGACTGCAACATCGTTGGTCTCGCCTTCGCGAGACTGTGCATCCAATACCACGAACTGCACATTCATCAAAGGAAACCCAACCTGGCCGCCCCCATCGACACCCAACCGCAGTGTCTCCATCAACTCTTTTTCCAATTCGGGATCCAGCACATTCGGCTTCAACTGGCTCTTGACGGAAATCGGCTTATCCCCTTTGAAGGGCTCCAAACGCAGCTTGACTTTGAAATACATATTCCCGTTGGCTGAAGGACGATTGAATTCGACCTCTTTCTCGACAGCCGCAGCAACAGTTTCCCGATAACTCACGCGCGGCTTATGCACTCGCACACTCAAGTTAAACTCTTTCTGCATTCGGTTTCGTAACACCTCCAGATGCAATTCGCCCATCCCGGAAACAATGGTCTGTCCCGTCTCCTCGTTAGCCACTGCTTTAAACGTGGGATCCTGACGGGACAGCTTCTGCAATGTCTCTTCGAGCTTCTTCCGATCCGCGCTCGACTCCGGCTCTACCGCCATCGAGATCACAGTCTCCGGAAATGAAATGGTTTCCAGCAGTATCGGGTTTCGAATATCGCAGAGCGTATCACCAGTCACAGCCTCTTTCGGTCCGATCACCCCGATGATATCTCCTGCGTCAATACTGTCTGTCTCAACCTTTTCACGCGCCCCGGCCTGCACGCGCCACAACTGACTGACCAGCTCTTTCTTGCCGGTCCGCGGATTCAACAGGCGACTGCCACTCTTCAACTGCCCCGAGTAAACACGCATGAAACACAAATCGCCGTGCTTGTCCGCCTGAATCTTGAAGACGAGCCCACACATCGGATCATCCACACTGGGGCCGCGCGTCTCATGCTCACCGGCCTCGCCCCCCCGCTTTTTGGGTTGCGGATTAATTCCCTCGACCGGCGGCCGATCCAGCGGACTGGGCAGGAAACTCGTCACACCATCCAGTACGGGCTGGACACCAATGTAATTCAGAGAGGAACCACAGAAAGTCGGCTGCAGATCCCCCTTGAGCGTTGCCTCACGGAGCAATCTGATAATGACATCCTCTGCGATATCTTCAGTCTCGTAATACTGCTCCAGCACCGCTTCATCGAGCTCAGCGACCGACTCCAGCAATTTGGCACGCCACTCCTGTGCCTTTTCCAGATAGGCCTCCGGAATCTCCTGCACTTCGAACTGATCTCCCATCGACTCCTGGTCATAAAACAGGGCCTGCATCTTAATCAGGTCAATCACACCACTGAAAGAATCGCCGGTTGATGTTGTGCCTTCACCAATGGGAATCTGCAATGCCACGGGATTAGCGCGCAAGCGTTTCTTAATCTCTTCGAACGTCCGTTCGAAGCTGGCGCCGATACGGTCCATCTTGTTGATGAAACAGATGCGGGGCACATTGTACTTATCCGCCTGCCGCCAGACCGTTTCACTCTGCGCCTCAACCCCTTCCATCGCACTGAAGACCACGACCGCACCATCGAGTACGCGCAGACTTCGCTCGACCTCAGCGGTAAAGTCGACGTGCCCGGGAGTGTCGATAATATTGATCGTGTGCCCGTTCCACTTGCAGGTAATCGCCGCAGAGTAGATCGTGATTCCCCGCTTCGCTTCCTCTTCGTCGAAGTCGGTTGCAGTCGTACCTTCATCCACCCCACCCGGGCGGTGCAGGAACTTGGCGTAGTAGAGAATCCGCTCGGTGGTCGTCGTTTTACCGGCATCAATATGTGCGATAATCCCGATGTTTCTGATCTGATCTATTGAAGTTGACATCCTGGTCCTGCCATTCCAACTGAAATTGAATCACAAAAACAAAAACCCAACTGCCGTGAATCCCCTATTGGACTTCAACCGGCCAGCTGGCTTCAGACTTTTCAATCTACAAAAAAAAAGACGCAGCAGGCAATGGTTTATCACCATCGCCAGTGCGTCTAATTGATCGTTACTTTGCCTTAGCGTGAGAAGGCGAAGTGAGCAAATGCCTTGTTCGCTTCAGCCATACGATGAATATTCTCACGGGTAGTGATGGCAGTACCTTCTTTTTTGTGTGCAGACAGAATTTCGTCAGCCAGACGAACTTCCATCGGACGACCTTTCTTGCCGCGAATCGCAGCCAGAATCCAGCGAATCGCCAGAGTCTGCTGACGCTTAGGATTCACAGGGGTCGGCACCTGGTAAGTAGCACCACCCACGCGCTTCGAACGAACTTCAACACTGGGCTTAACATTTTCGACAGCCTGTGTGAAAACTTCGATCGGCTCAACATCGGGAATACGCTCTTTGATGCGATCCAGAGCTGAGTAGAACACGTTTTGAGCAATGCTCTTTTTGCCATCATGCATCAGACAGTTAACAAACTTGGAAGCCAGCAGTGAATTGAACCGCGGATCTGGCTTCAGCTGAGTCGCACTGGCTGTAAACTTCTTGCTCATTCCATCTTTTCCTCTGACATTTGCCTCAGCACCTCACGGGGCACTGATGAATGTAATCAAACTGTGTGAATTTTATATGCTTGATAAACCAGGCGACTATTTGGGGCGCTTGGTTCCGTAACGGCTACGTGCCTGACGACGATCATTGACGCCCAGGGTATCCAGAACGCCACGAATCACTTTGTAACGCACACCAGGAAGGTCGCGAACACGACCACCACGCACCAGCACGATCGAGTGCTCCTGCAGGTTATGACCTTCACCGGGGATGTAAGCCGTCAGTTCCTTGCCGTTCGAAAGACGAACACGGGCCACTTTACGCAGAGCGGAGTTCGGCTTTTTCGGGGTCACTGTTTTGACCTGCAGACAAACCCCACGCTTCTGAGGGCAACCTTCCAGCAGCGGAGTCTTACTCTTAGAGGTCTGCTTCTTTCTTGGCTTACGAATCAATTGATTAATTGTTGGCATCGAGATAACCCATCTTCGTTCAATGCTTGAACTTCAATAATAACTTCTATTTACAGGCAGCCATTGTAACAAATGACCACTATTATATGCAATTAATTCCCTGTTGCCAGAGTTAGGAACGGGACAATGTATCCAGCCTGCAGGCATCCGTCAAGTCTCACGAATCACCCAATTCGGGATCTGAGACAAAGTGAATTCTGCTCGCAGACCAGATACGCTTCCTTTATTCCTTTACTCGTCAAAAGGGTTCGGACTGGGGCTCGGCGGAGTGCTGTCCAGGGAAGAATCAGAGCCCCCCTGTCCATACTCTTCCGAATCCTGTCCACCACCCAGTGGAACCGGTTTGTCGGGCTGAACCTCGTTCAACAGGCTCATCCGTGCTGCCAGAATCCGCTCTTTCTCGGCCTTCAGCTCTTCCAGAGCCTCGGGACGAATCCGAACTTCGGCCGTCTGGTGCTGATAGAACCCGGTACCGGCAGGAACCAGGTGCCCCAGAATCACGTTTTCCTTCAGACCAACAAGATAGTCGACCCGACCGGCCAGAGCCGCTTCAGTGAGTACCTTGGTAGTTTCCTGGAAGCTGGCTGCAGAGATGAAACTTTCACTCTGAACCGAAGCCTTGGTAATCCCCAGCAACTGCGAGCTGGCCGAAGCCGGACGCGGTTTGGAGAAGCTGGCAGGTCCCTGACCGGCCAGTTCTACCTGGGCATTCACTTCTTCGATCGTCGCCAGTGGTACCAGGTCGCCTGGCTGGAAGTCAGTATCGCCGGAATCGACGACCTTCACGCAGGCACTGGTTTCTTCGTTGATCTTCTGGAAGGCCAGCTTATCCAGCACGATGCCCGGCAGCAGATTGGTATCACCCACATCTTCTACCAGCACCTTGCTCAACATCCGGGAAATAATGATTTCCAGATGCTTATCGTCAATCGTTACACGCTGTGCGCGATACACGTTTTGAATTTCATGCAGCAGGTACTGTTGAACGGCCTCGGTACCACTGACACGCAGAATGTCGTGTGGAACCAGCGGACCACGCACCAGTGCGTCTCCCGCTTTCACCAGGTCGCCAGCGTGTACCAGCAGGTGCTTACCGTGAGGAATGACATGCTCAACTTCAGTGCCGTCTTCCCCGCGGACAATCACGATTCGCTTACCACGTTTCTTTTCAGGTACGAACTCGACTTCGCCGTCAATTTCCGCGAGAACCGAAGGATCCTTCGGACGACGGGCTTCGAACAGTTCGGTCACACGCGGCAGACCACCGGTGATGTCCTGCGTACCGGAAGATTCACGGGGGTTCTTCGCGACCACCGTACCAGCGGTGATCTGCTGACCTTCTTCCACTTCGATACTTGCTTTTTCAGGCAGGTAGTAGAAGTCCAGAATCTTGCCGGTGCCATCTTCGATGATGATCTGCGGATGCAGTTCCCCTTTGTGTTCGATGATCGAACGGCGAATGTGACCACTGGGGTCCTTGTCGGTGCGGATGGTCTTGCCTTCCACACACTCTTCGAAGCGGACGCGACCGCCGACTTCCGCCAGGATCGAAATCGAGTGCGGGTCCCACTGACAGATGACCTGGCCTTCAGCAACCTCATCCCCTTCAGCAACACGCAGGGTTGCACCGTTGGGAATGGTGTAACGTTCGAGCTCACGGCCTTTCACATCGTTGACCACAACTTCACCGTTCCGAGTCAGTACAACGCTCATACCTTCGTTGTTGACCACGGTCCGGATACGTGCAAATGTAACTTTACCGGCACGACGGGTCCGAATTTCGCTTTCTTCCACCTCACGGGAAGCGGTACCACCAATGTGGAACGTACGCATCGTCAGCTGAGTACCAGGCTCACCCACACTCTGGGCAGCGATGATACCAACGGCCAGACCTTCTTCGACCAGCGAACCGGTGGAAAGGTCCATCCCGTAACACAGACGACAGATCCCCAGTGAAGATTCGCAAGTCATCGGGCTGCGTACCTGGATCTTTTCCAGACCCATATTTTCAATCCGACGGGCGATGTCCACGGTGATCATCTCGTTTTCACGCACGATCACTTCGTCGGTAATCGGATCGACGATGTTCGTCCGGCTGACGCGACCACGGATCGCATCGGTCAGACTCATTTCGACCTTTTCACCCCGGTAAACCACACCCCGGGTCATCCCCTGGGTCGTACCACAGTCGTGCTCGGTGACAACCACGTTCTGACAGATGTCTGCCAGCTTACGTGTCAGGTAACCTGAGTCCGCAGTCTTGAGAGCGGTATCAGCCAGACCTTTACGGGCACCGTGGGTCGAACTGAAGTATTCCAGTACGGTCAGACCTTCACGGAAGTTCGCCTTAATCGGCGTTTCGATGATCTCACCACTCGGCTTGGCCATCAGACCACGCATACCACCGAGCTGACGCATCTGTTCGATACCACCACGAGCACCAGAATTCGACATCAGATAGATCGGGTTCACATACTTCCCGTTTTCACGATAGTCGTTTTCCAGCTCGTGCATCATCGATTCGGTAATCTGCTCACGAGCGTGAGTCCAGGTATCGAGAACCTGGTTGTAACGCTCTTCAGCGGTAATCAGACCACGATCGTACAGCTTGTTTTTCTGCAGTACGGTCTTTTCCGAATCCCCGATTACCTTCGCCTTATTCGGTGCGGTTTTCAGGTCGCTGGTTGCGAATGACAGACCACTGAGCGTTGATTCCCGAAAACCAGTTTCCTTCATCTTGTCGAGCAGGTTGATCGTTTCGCGACGCCCCAGCTCCAGGTAACAGTCAGAAATCACGTTCGAGAGGTCACGCCCCTTCATCGTCAGGTTGTAGTAAGCCATCTTCTTGGGCAGAATGTCGTTGAAGATCACACGACCGGTGGTCGTTTCAATCAGACCGCCCATCTTGAAGTCGTCGGCCCCTTCCCCTTTGATGCGTTTGTCGGAAGGCATCCGGACCTTGATGATCGCATGGCGATCCAGCTTCTTCTGCTGAAAGGCGGCATGCACTTCACCCACATTGGAGAAGACCATTCCTTCTCCGACCCGCTCTGTTTTCTTGAGCGTCAGGTAGTAGCAACCCATCACGATATCCTGTGAAGGACGAATGATGGGGGCCCCGTCAGAAGGACTGAAGATGTTGTTGGTTGCCAGCATCAGGGTTGTGGCTTCTACCTGAGCTTCGATCGACAGAGGCAGGTGTACCGCCATCTGGTCGCCGTCAAAGTCAGCGTTGAATCCACCACAGACCAGCGGATGGACGCGGATCGCGTTTCCTTCCACCAGGATCGGCTCGAAGGCCTGAATCCCCATACGGTGCAGCGTGGGAGCACGGTTCAACAGCACCGGATGGTTCTGAATGACTTCATCCAGGATGTCCCATACATCCTCGTCTTTACGTTCCAGCATCCGCTTCGCAGACTTGATCGTATCGGCGTGTCCGCTGTCTTTCAGACGACGGATAATGAACGGCTGGAACAGTTCGAGTGCGATCTTCTTGGGCAGACCACACTGATGCAGTTTCAGTTCCGGCCCCACCACGATCACACTACGGGCAGAGTAGTCAACACGTTTACCCAGCAGGTTTTCACGGAAACGTCCCTGCTTACCTTTGATCATGTCGGTCAAAGATTTCAACGGACGGTTGGAAGAACCAAGCACGGGTCGCTTACAGCGGTTGTTGTCGAACAGAGCGTCGACCGACTGCTGCAGCATACGCTTTTCGTTACGCACGATCACTTCCGGTGCGTTGAGATCGACCAGCTTTTTCAACCGGTTGTTCCGGTTGATAATGCGGCGATAGAGGTCGTTCAGGTCACTGGTGGCGAAGTTGCCGGAATCCAGCAGGACCAGCGGACGCAGATCCGGAGGAATCACGGGAATCACTTCCAGCACCATCCACTCGGGACGGTTGTCACTGTCACGCAGCGATTCCACAATCTTCAGACGTTTAATGTAGTCTTTGCGTTTCTGCTGACTGTTGGTTTCAAACAGATCCTTGCGGAGCTGCTCGGAGAGCTCAACCAGATTCAGGCTCATCAGCAGCTTCTTGATTGCTTCGGCACCCATTTCGATTTCGAAGGAACCGGGGCCGTACTTGGCCTGATTCTGCCGGGCTTCCTCTTCGGTCATCGTCTGGCACATTTCCAGCGGGGTATCGCCCGGATCAGTTACCACGTAATCCTGGAAGTAAATCACTTTTTCCAGAGCGGTGGTCTTCATATTCAGCAGAGCACCCAGGCGACTGGGCATGGACTTGAAGAACCAGATATGCACGATCGGTGCAGCCAGCTCGATGTGTCCCATACGCTTTCTACGCACACGACTGTGGGTCACTTTAACACCACAACGGTCGCAGATCATGCCCTTGTATTTCATTCCCCGGTATTTACCGCAGGCACATTCCCAGTCTTTTTCCGGCCCGAAAATACGTTCGCAGAACAGACCATCCCGTTCGGGACGGTAGGTTCGATAGTTAATCGTTTCCGGCTTCTTGACTTCTCCGAAGGACCAACTCCGAATATCGTGTGGACTGGCCAGACCGATTTTCACGGAACCATAATCGTTAATTCGCTCGTAAGCTGTTTGTGCAACACTCACTGTGCACGCTCCTTATTTTCTGAACTATGTATGATCAGAGTTTGATCATGAAAAGAAACCTCACCCAGTCAACACGTCTCATCACTGAGCACGCATCAGGTGGGGTTCTTTTCCAGTTGTAGATTCAAACCAAGTCCACGAATTTCGTTGTTAAGCACGTCGAAGCTGGCGGGCGTTCCGGCTTCGAGTGTGTTTTCTCCATTGACCATCGATTCATAAATCTTGGTCCGGCCTTCCACATCGTCACTCTTAACAGTGAGCAGTTCCTGCAGAATGTAAGCTGCACCATAAGCTTCCAGAGCCCAGACTTCCATTTCCCCGAATCGCTGACCACCGAAGCGGGCTTTACCACCAAGAGGCTGCTGCGTAATCAGAGAGTAAGGACCGGTAGAACGGGCATGCACTTTGTCATCCACCAGGTGGTGCAGTTTCAGCATGTAAATCTGACCGACGGTGGTTTTCTGCTCGTAAGCTTCACCCGTACGACCATCGTACAACTGGGCTTTCCCGTCAGCAGGCAGACCAGCGGTATCCAGGTATTCCTGAATCGAAGTTTCCAGAGCACCATCGAATACCGGGCAGACAGCACGGAAGCCGTGCTTCTCAGCAGCCCAACCCAGGTGGGTCTCCAGAATCTGTCCCACGTTCATACGACTCGGAACCCCCAGCGGGTTCAGCATGATGTCGATCGGAGTTCCGTCTTCGGTGAATGGCATATCTTCGATCGGCAGAACTTTGGAGATCACCCCTTTGTTACCGTGACGACCAGCCATCTTGTCACCCACGGAAATCTGACGCTTGGATGCCACGTAGACTTTGACCATCTGCAGCACGCCGTTTGGCAGTTCTTCGCCACGCTTCATGCTGTTGACCTTCTGGTCGCAGGTATCGATCACATCTTCGACATTGGACCACAGATTTTCGATGACAGCACGACAGTCGGCTTTCTTCTGCGGGCTGCGAATATCCAGGTTATCCAGGTGTGACAGGAAGTCGTGAGCATACTGAGAGACGAACTTGTCTTCTGTGATTTCACGAATCTTACGACCATCATCGTCAACCAGAGGCTGCCCCAGGGCAGATTCGAATTCTTTGAGAAACTCGCGGAATTCAGAGGCCACCTGCTCGTGCCCTTCTTCTTCGACCTTCTTCAGATCTTCGTCGTACTGCTTCCGTTCGTAATCAGTCAGGCTCATCCGACGGGCAAATTTCTCGGTGTGAATCACAATCCCTTCGACACCACTGGAGGCCTCGAGTGATTCGTTCTTCACGTCTTCACCCGCGCGACCGAAGATTGCGTGCAACAGTTTTTCTTCCGGTGTCAGTTCAGCCTTGGCTTTCGGAGACACCTTACCAACCAGGATATCACCCTGGCGGACGCGGGTACCGACTTTGATAATCCCGTCTTCGCCGATGTGACGCAGTGCCTTTTCGCTGACGTTGGGAATGTCGCGAGTGAACTCTTCACGCCCCAGCTTGGTTTCACGAATTTCCACATCGAATTCGTCGATGTGAATCGAGGTGTAGACATCTTCTTTCACCAGACGCTCGGAAAGAATGATCGCGTCCTCGAAGTTGTATCCATCCCATGACATGAACCCGACCAGCACGTTCCGCCCCAGAGAGAGCAGCCCGTCTGCAGTCGCAGCACTGTCACAGAGGATCTGACCTTTCTTGACCTGGTCACCCACACTCACGCAGGGAGTCTGGTTCAGACAGGTTCGCTCGTTTAGGCCTTCGTATTTTCGCAGACGATATTTCTTGCCGTCTACTTCCACACGGTTTCCGTCCACATAGGTCACCTTACCGGCCTTCTCAGCCCGGACGACCATCCCGGAGTTCTGTGCGACAGCTGCTTCCATGCCGGTTCCCACCAGGGGAGGCTCGGCAATCAACAGTGGCACAGCCTGCCGTTGCATGTTGGAACCCATGAGTGCCCGGTTCGCGTCGTCGTGTTCGAGGAACGGAATCAGACCGGCGGAGATCCCTACCATCTGTGCGGGGTCGACGTCAATGTAATCCACGGCACCGGCGGCAATCCAGACCACGTCATCCCGGAAACGGGCCATCACGCGGTCTTCGGTGAAGCGACCTTTTTCCACGGGAGTATCGGCGGGAGCCACGTGCACTTCTGCTTCTTCATCAGCCCGCATCCAGTGCACTTCGTCGGTCAGCTTACCATCTTTCACGTAACGGTAAGGTGTCACGAGGAAGCCGTAATCATCTACTTTTGAGAAGATACTCAAACTGGAGATCAGACCGATGTTGGTACCTTCAGGAGTCTCAATCGGACAGATACGACCGTAGTGAGAAATGTGAACGTCACGCACTTCGAAGCCGGCACGCTTCCGGTTCAAACCACCAGGTCCCAATGCACTCAAACGACGTTCGTGAGTCAGCATGGACAGCGGGTTCGTCTGGTCAACCACCTGCGAGAGTTCACTTCGACCGAAGAAGAAATCGATCGCAGCCGAAACACTCTTGGGATTGATCAGGGTCCGTGGAGACATCTCTTCCACGTCCTTCTGAGTCATACGCTCCTGAACAGTTCGACGCAGCTTCAGGAACCCTTTCCGGATTTCATCGGAAGCCAGCTCGTCGATGGTTCGCAGACGGCGGTTACCCAGGTTATCGATGTCATCGACATACGCAGAAGAATCACCGACCCGCAGACGGACGAGGTAGCGGATCGAGTTAATGAAGTCTTCCGGACGCAGAGTCATTTCGGTGTCAGGTACATCCTGCTTGAATTTCCGGTTGATACGGAAACGACCGACACGCCCCAGACGGTAACGGTTGACGTCAAAGAATTTTTCTTTAAACAGGTCTACCGCACGCTCCAGCTGAGGAGGGTTACCTGGACGCAGACGGGAATAGATTCGCAGCAGGGCCTCTTCGTGAGTCACAGTCGGATCCTCGGCAATGCTCTGCAGAACCAACAGGTCATTAACTTCATCAACGACTTCAACCGTCTTCAGAGAGGATTCGGTAATCTCTTCGGCCAGCTCTTCAGTAATGGTGCCACAGCAGTCCAGAATGATCTCACCACACCGATCGTGACCGGCAGGGTAAATCACATCTTCAGCAACGATCTTACCAACCAGCTTTTCGGCTGCGTCTTTGTTGATCTTTTCTGATTTGGTTTCATAGAACAGCTTCACCAGGTCGGTGTCAGAAGAGTAATCTTTCGACATCGCCCGCAGCAGAGTCATCGCAGAGAACTTACCACTCTGGTCGATCCGCACACCCAGTGTGTCTTTCTTACCGACCACCAGTTCGATCCAGCTTCCACGCTCTGGAATCACGCGGCAGGAATATTCTTTCTTCTCACCAGGCTCTGAGCTGAGTACGAAGTCAACACCGGGAGAACGGTGCAGCTGACTGACGATCGCACGCTCGGCACCATTGATGATGAATTCACCGCCACCGATCATGACGGGCAGATCACCCAGGTAAACTTCTTCTTCGATCGGCTGCTCTTTCACCAGACGCAACCAGACACGGAAAGGACGTCCGTAGGTCAGACGCAGCTGACGGCACTCGGTTGGAGTGTAACGAGGTTTTCCCAGTTCATACTTCACGTACTCCAACTGGTACTGCCCCTGATAACTCTCAATCGGGAAGACTTCACGAAGGATTTCTTCCAGGCCCTGGCTCTTGCGCTCACGGGGAGACTTATCGGCCTGAAGGAAGTTTGCATAGGAATCCGTCTGAATCTGTGTCAGATCAGACAATTCAAAACTATGCTCAATGGTACCAAAATTCTTAACAGTTTGAGTGGGAATCGTTCGCTGTGCTGGAATCGGCATTAAGATGATCTTTTCTACTTACCTGGTGCCAGATGTGGGATTACTCCGCGCAAACCGCTCACGCGGCTGAATGGAGCACTTGCCATGGATAGCGAGGAACCGCAGCGCGTACCTCGAGAGAATACAGCCCCGACTGCTGCATGAAAAGCGAATCGCTCGACGAAATTAAAGCCTGGTAAATCGCTCAATACTACTTTGCTATTCAAAAGAGAGTACAATGAGTCGATTGCTTAGACCATATGGGACTGACACGATGACTGATCGAAGCAGATAACTAAAGGAAACAAATCTATCAGCAACAAGGACATGCAACCAAGTGAGGTAGTCCTGAAACACAGTAAACAAAAAAGCCAGCCTGCGCAACGACACACTATCGCACCGCAATCTGCAGGAACTTATTCTAGACTGTCAAACAGCACACTTCAATTGCACGCGGAAAAAAACCATATAAATGTACATAGTAACACAAGACTAACCTGTGCCAAAGCAAGCTTCAGCACAGGTTAAATCCAGATGGCTTTTTCCTCAGCGACGATTTACTTAACTTCAGCGGAACCGCCTGCTTCTTCAACTTCCTTAACCAGAGATTCAGCATCTTCCTTGGAGACACCTTCTTTCAGTGGTTTAGGAGCACCTTCTACCAGTTCTTTGGCTTCCTTCAGACCGAGGCCTGTGGCGCCACGAACGACTTTAATCACAGGAATCTTATTGTCGCCGAATCCGGTCAGAATGACGTCGAATTCAGTCTTTTCTTCAGCAGCTTCTTCGCCAGGACCACCAGTAGCAGGGCCAGCCATCATGACGGCGCCACCGGCTGCAGCTTTGATTCCATGAACTTCTTCGAGGTAATCAGCCAGTTCTTTAGCCTGGAGCAGAGTCAAACCAGCAATTTTGTCGCCCAGTTCTTTGGTTTCTTCACCAAATTCAGTTGTTGCTTCGGCTGTCGCCATCTTCTCTTTCCTTTCGCACGAATGCGTAAAAAAAATCTCTCAATAGTGTAAATCAAATCAACGCCGCTACGTCACTACGGTCGTTGCTACAAATTTATGAATATCCGCCTCAGGGAGAGACAGACCGGCCGTCTATCCTTCTTCGCCTTCGGCGATCGACTTGATCTGCCCGACCACGGTTCCACCGGGCCCTTTGATTGCACCTGCAAGCTGTGAACCAGGCCCGAGGATTCGACCGACAATTTCTGCGATCAGTTCCACACGACCCGGGCTCTTGCTCAGCTTGGTCACGTCATCGGTGGACAGCGAGGTTCCCTCTGTCAGCCCACCCTTGATGTCGAGCTCCTCGATATCCTTGGCCCATTTGCTCATCTCTTTAGAGAGCTCAACGATATCTTCGCCACCCCAGACCAGAGTTGAAGGCCCCTTCAGAACCTCTTCCAACCCCTCAATGCCTTTATTGGCAAATGCCCGTCGAGCGAGTGAGTTCTTGACTGTCAGAGCAGTGAGCCCCTTTTCCTGCAACTTGATACGAAAACTGTTATCAGTAATCGCATCCACTTTTGCAGAATCTATCACGACGAAGTCGCGGACATCGCCGATCTGGGATTCAATCTCCGAGATGATCATTTCTTTTACAAATTTACTCATTGGATCTCTTCCAGCTTGTTAAACGCCGAAAACAGCAATATGTGATGTGATATAAAATCTGTCAGGATTCGACGCTCCCCACTAGAGGGCAACAGAAATCCCCGGGCTCATGGTTGCCGAAACGGCGACGTTTCTCACATAAGCACCTTTGACCGAAGAAGGACGCAAGCTGTCCAGATACTTCAGCATCGCCTGGATATTTTCGATTAACTGAGTTGGTTCAAACGACATTTTCCCAACCCGGCAATGCACGTTTCCACCAGCGTCGACACGAAATTCGACCTTACCAGCCTTGTAATCTTTCACTGCAGTCTCCACATCCTGGGTAACAGTACCAGCACGGGGCGAAGGCATCAGACCGCGGGGACCAAGCACACGACCGAGCGGACCAACCACACCCATCATATCGGGAGTTGCGATCGCGACGTCAAAGTCAAGCCAGCCACCTTTAATTTTGTCAGCCAGATCTTTACCACCGGCGGCATCTGCACCAGCAGCCTCTGCTGCTTCCAGATTGGCGCCCTGGGCAAACACAACAACCCGCTGCGCTTTACCAATTCCGTGTGGAAGAATAATGGAACCACGCACCAGCTGATCTGCCTGGCGGGGATCAACACCCAGACGTACAGCCAGTTCTACAGTCTGGTCCATTTTGACCGGCTTGATAGCAGCTGGCAAATCGCTATCCAGCGATTTCAGCGCCCCTACAGCTTCTTCCAGACTGACAGTACCGAGGCCTGACAGCTTTTCATTGTAATGCTTTATCCGCTTGGATTGTTTTCCCATGACTCTTTTATCCGGTAAACGTGCTGTTTGTATTGATGAAATCTGATACTACTTGAGGGCAGCCTGCCGCCCGTTTCAGATTATTTTTCGACTTCAATGCCCATGCTGCGGGCAGTTCCGGCAATAATCTTGGCAGCCTGATCGATGTTCGGTGCATTCAGGTCTTCGAACTTGGTCTTGGCGATTTCCTTCAGCTGATCAACGGTCACTTTGCCGACCTTGTTCTTCTTAGGATTCCCTGCCCCTTTAGCAACCTGAGCAGCCTGCTTGAGCAGAACTGCAGCCGGAGGACTCTTCAGGACAAAGTCGAAAGAACGATCGTTAAAGACACTGATCACAACAGGAATCGTCGTTCCTGCCATATCTTTGGTACGCTCGTTGAACTGCTGCACAAACTGCCCAATATTGACACCATGTGGCCCCAGGGCTGTACCAACTGGAGGAGCCGGGGTAGCCTGACCACCGGGAATCTGAACTTTTACTTCTGCAACAAGCTGCTTAGCCATTTTGACCGACTTTCAAAACACTTTATAAACAGGTGAATCAAATATATCTTTTTAATGCCGAGTCTGGTGACTCGTCACACTTTTTCAATTTGCCAGTATTCCAGCTCTGAAGGTGTCGGACGGCTGAAGATCTCAATCAGAACCGTCACTTTACCACTGGCTTCATCAATGGCATCAATCGTGCCTTCGAAGCCTTCAAACGCACCATCTTTAATTTTGACGACATCGCCTGTCTGGAAATCCAGTTTAATTTTGACAGGTGTTTCTTCCTTGGTCTCTTCACGACCCAGCATACGGGAAATCTCATGCTCCTGCATCGGGATCGGCTGACCAGCGGCCCCGGTAAAGTCACCAACGCCATTCGTTGACCGCACCAGATACCAACTGTCATCGTTCAACTCCACCTGGATCATCAGATAACCAGGATAGAGCTTGCGTTCATAAACGCGCTTCTTGCCACCTTTTGTTTCAACAACTTTTTCAGTGGGGATGATAATTTCCCCAAAGTACTCCTCCAGGCCGTCCCGCTTAATTCCCCGCAACAGGGCATCACGAATCGATTTTTCGCGATTGCTTTGTACCTTCAGTACGTACCACTGCCGCTTCTCTGATCCCTCCGAATTTTCAGAGGTTGGTTCAGAACCCGAATCATTACTCATGAGACACCTTCAATCAGACCTTCGACGACAACAAAAGCCCTGATTTAATTCGAATGCGACAAACAAAGAGACCGTCAAAAACCGGAATCGCCCATAATGAGCAGGAAGACCATTTTATTCAAGAAGCAGAGATCAAAAAATCTCTGTTATTCGCTGAATGCCAGGCATATTCTGCTTCAAATCCTGAGAAAGCCGATCAACTGGAAGAGGGCCTGCCAGAACAGATCGAATGCCAGCAGCAGAAACGCCAACAGAAACATGACCACAATCACGACTGTCGTCGAACGCCACAGCTGCTCCTTGGTTGCCCAAGTCACCTTGCTCACCTCGGCTTCCACCGAAATCAGGAAGTCAGCAAACCGGGGAAAATTCACCAGACGGTATGCCAACCATGCGGAAATCACGACCACTCCGACCGCAATCCCCTTCTGCAGCCCTGCAGACATCCCCAGGGGCAAAACGTTATACAGCGAATAGGCGCCAAAAATCGCCACAGCCACCAGGCCGATCGCAGTTAACTGACGCACCAGGCGCCCCTGATTCCTTTTATATAAACCACCACTAACCAGAGTGGCAGAAAATGCTTGTTCCGATTTGGATTTAGCCATGAGACCGACTTACTAACTAGCAGATACCTATGGTGTGAACCACTGGAACCGCAAACCTGCTTTCCTGAGCCAACACCTGGCTGAAACTCAATCAGCCAACGCCGACATCAACAGTAAAACTTTAATAAACACGGGCGGAGGGACTTGAACCCCCAACCGCTGGATTTGGAATCCAGTGCTCTGCCAATTGAGCTACACCCGTCCACAACATTGAACTGACCAAACAGATTTGACCACCGGAAGTAACTCAAAACAACGCACACCAGCTCACAAAATCCCGGTCAGCAAGCCTTATTTCTTGCGCGACTCTTTGTGCAATGTGTGACGCCGCAGCTTGGGGCAGTATTTCATCAATGAAAGCCGCTCAGTGCCGCGAGTCTCCTTACTGACCCGATAGTTTCTCATACCAGTCTCAGTACACTCTAACCAAACATATTCACGTGCCATAACAGCCCTCAGCCCCCACGGACATCAATTTCACAAATCAACTGTAACTTGAAGATGTCCACCCCGCCAAAACAGGGTGGACACCACTTATCTTCAAACCGAAGCGATCGTTCGACTACTCGACGATCTTGGTAACCACACCAGAACCGACGGTACGACCACCTTCGCGAATCGCGAAACGGCTACCTTCGGACATGGCGATTGGCTTACCGAGCTCAACTTCAACTTCAACGTTATCACCAGGCATACACATTTCTGCGCCACCCCGCAGCGTGGTTGAACCGGTTACGTCAGTAGTACGGAAGTAGAACTGCGGACGATACCCGTTGAAGAACGGAGTATGACGACCACCTTCTTCTTTGCTCAGTACGTACACCTGACCTTCGAACTTGGTATGCGGAGGAATGGAACCGGGAGCAGCCAGAACCTGACCACGCTCGACGTCTTCCTTCTTGGTACCACGCAGCAGGATACCAACGTTGTCACCAGCCAGACCCTGATCCAGAGTCTTCTGGAACATTTCAACACCGGTACAGGTTGTTTCCTGAGTGTCACGCAGACCGACGATTTCAACCTTGTCACCAACGTTGATCTTACCAGCTTCGATACGACCGGTTACCACGGTACCACGACCAGCGATAGAGAACACGTCTTCGATCGCCATCAGGAATGGCTTGTCTGCTTCACGCTCGGGGGCGGGAATGTCGGCATCGAGAGCATCCATCAGCTCACCAATACAGGCGTTGAATTTTTCGTCGCCGGGGTTATCCAGAGCACCTTTGGCGTTACCACGAACGATGGTAATGTCATCGCCGGGGAAACCGTACTTGGTCAGCAGCTCACGAATTTCCATTTCAACCAGCTCGAGCAGCTCTTCGTCATCAACCAGGTCACACTTGTTGAGGAAGACAACCAGAGCAGGCACGTCAACCTGACGGGCCAGCAGGATGTGCTCACGAGTCTGGGGCATGGGACCATCAGCAGCAGACACAACCAGGATTGCACCATCCATCTGGGCAGCACCGGTGATCATGTTCTTGATATAATCCGCGTGACCGGGACAGTCAATATGAGCGTAGTGGCGAGTTTCGCTTTCATATTCCACGTGACTCACAGCGATCGTCACAGTCTTGGTTTCGTCACGAACGGTTCCGCCCTTCGCAACATCAGCATAACTCTTGAGTTCAGCAAGACCCTTGTGAGCCTGAACTGCGAGCAGTGACGCAGTCAGAGTGGTCTTACCATGGTCGATGTGTCCAATCGTACCAACGTTTACGTGCGGCTTTGTTCGCTCAAAGACTTCCTTAGCCATCTCTCTTTAAAACCCCTTTTTCAGGCCCGCACTCGAGGACCTGAACAATAAAACCAACAAAACAATTAGCGAGGTAAAAACAGGAGTCACCCCTCGCACGCAAGAGGCACACACCTCCTGAGAACCACATTTAACGATAATCAAAAAGCTGCTGATGGGACTTGAACCCATGACCTCGTCCTTACCAAGGACGCGCTCTACCAACTGAGCCACAGCAGCACTTTTTGAGAATTAAACCGAAACGCGCTTCTATTCAAAAGCGGGTGAAGGGAATCGAACCCTCACGACCAGCTTGGAAGGCTGGGGCTCTACCATTGAGCTACACCCGCGTCTAATTTTACGTGACTCAGTCACTTCCAATTCTTTTGAATGGGGGAAGCAGGATTCGAACCTGCGAAGGCGTAGCCACCAGATTTACAGTCTGGCCCCTTTGGCCGCTCGGGAATTCCCCCTCCCAACCAGCCGAAGCTGGAAGTCACAAGTTGTAATCTGGTAACAATTTAAATAATAAAACCGCCTCAAATCGCAACTAAAAAGAGCTAGCGGTGGGAATCGAACCCACAACCTTCGGTTTACAAAACCGATGCTCTGCCGATTGAGCTACGCTAGCCTGTCAAACTGAGACTAAACTAGCAGGCTTCAAGCCTCATGAACCTGAACAACTCGCCTGGCTAAAGAGGTACTTTCCCCGCCGAAACTCAGTAAGCAGCTCAATATAGCAATCAGAGACCTGCTTGCAAGTGAGAACGACAGGCTGATTAGAAAAAATTGTTATCTTTTCTTAATGCTCTATGCCTATGCGGTCTAAGATTTTCCAACTCATTGGAATCTGTTTTCAGAACGGCAGAAAACGCCGCTTCATCCATGGGTTTCACAGCCTACTGAGTTACCCCTCCAAGTTCAATGAACAAAGCCCGAAAGGCCTGTAATCCAGACAGAAAACCGGCGTACAGGTTCACCGCGCATACAAAAAGCAGGCATGATTTCACAGAATCATGCCTGCTCAAGGGGAGAACTCACTAACAGATCCAGTTTACCGGAACTGATGAGCCTGCTTTTATATTCCCGGGATTTCCACCCGTTCCACCTGGGTAATCCGTCGCAGTTTTTTCAGAGCACGGGATTCCAATTGACGAATCCGTTCTTTCGTGACTCCGAAGCGATCGCCTACCTGTTCAAGTGTCTGAGGTTCATTGCGGGCATTCAAACCATAACGATAGATCAGAATGTCCTTTTCTCGACCATCCAGCTGGTCCAGAATACTCATGATGACTGCGTGTTGCTTCTGGTTGATCAACTCTTCCCGGTACTGACTTTCCCGTTCATCAGTCGACTGAAAGAACAGTTCGTCGTTCCCCGTACGGAACCGGTCGAGGACCTTATATTCCGCCGGGATTGACCGGGCGTAGTTTTTCATAATTGCCCAGCTGGCGTAAGTCGAGAATTTATTACCTTTGGTGTAATCAAATTTTTCGATGGCACGAATCAGGGACATGTTGCCGTCACTGACCATTTCGAAGAAGTTGCCGCCCGGACGAATGTGCCGCTTGGCAATCGAAACCACCAGTCGCAGGTTACTGCGGATCAGGAAGTTCTTCACGTCCGTGCTCTCATCGAACAGCTTCTCAATCTGATCCATGTCCCTGGCTTTCGGACGATTCGGATCCAGTTTTTCCTGAATCTGTGCCGCCTTGTATTTCAGGAAGTTCAATTTTCTGAAGTAATAAGCCTCTTCTTCCCGCGTGAGCAGCGGAATGGAATACAGGCTGGCCAGATACGGAGGCAGCCCGGGAGGCGTACGTACTTTCTCATTCGACTTATCGACTTCCGGAGCCGGTCCCAGGATGACCTTTTCCGCACCGGACTGATCGAATTCGTCGCTGTACATGTAATCGATGGTCTGGGCATGCAGGCGTGCTGCCCGTGCTTCGGAGATGATCCGATAGATGCTGGCCTTGGTTCGGCAGTAACGCCGCGCCAGCTTATCTACGGGAATGCCCCGTCGGAAGCTGTTGTAGATATCACGTTTCTGCTGATCCGTGATCTTTTCTGGTGCGTTCGGAAATATCGCCAATTCTGGATTCTCCCGATCAAAATTTTTCAGGGTATAGCGAATCGTTTCTGGTGAACGATTCATGTGCCGTGCGATACGACGACTGATTTCGGCGGGGCAGCCCCCATACCGGGCAAGTCGTCTGGCGCGGCGTAAAATTTCTTCGCGATCTTCGTCACTTAACTGACTGAAATTCATGCTGCGGACGACATGCCCCTTATTGTTTTGCAGATAACGGTCCACGGATGATTTCAGAAATCCGACACGCATCCGACCATTAAACCGGAAGCGGCGGCTGACCAGCCCCTTATCGCGCCAACGGTCGACAGTCTTGGTAGAAATGTTGAACTTCTTACTCAGATCCTGAACGGTGAAAACGTCTTCTTCCACGTCTTCGACGTCAATCTCAGCGCTCTCGGACAGGTCCTCAATGAAGCACCGCACATCATGCATGACGTCGCTGCCAATAATCATCAGGTCCGGATAAATCTCGGAGCGATATGTGGTGATCTGTTTGCAGATTTCCGGGTACTGATACTCCTGCTCCAGATCAATCTCTGTGAGAAGAGCTTCTGCACGGTCCATCTGCGCCAGTTTGACATCGTGAGGTGCATACTTCACCTGTTGATCTGCCAGTTGCTTCATGGCCGGATTGTTATATTTTGAGCTGATCATTATTCCCCACCCTCTTTTATGAATGTTCCGGGAAACCCAGCGTGTCCGTCACAATGTTGTCTCCGGGTTTTCATCTCTTCTACGTCTGAAAAGACGAATTTGAGAGTAAAAAGTTCACACATAAATTATTTTAGCCAAAGAAAGTTGGAATTCACCTGCAGATTGCCCGTTAAACCCGAATCCATCAGACACAACCAAGAGCAAACTGTTTATTTTCATACACTTACAAAAGCAACGCGTAATTTACCTCCATATTGTCGAGAGCCCCTTACCCCTTAAAAACAATACGATTTGCGCTCCCAGGGGCTCCCCGAAATCACAAAAATGTGTGAAATATCTCACATTTCAAAGTCGACACCCTGCATTCAAAAATAGTATACATATGAATTAACTAGTTGTCAACCATCTTGTACACCGCCCTGTTGTAGAAAACTCCCGAAGTCTCCCCAGTGTACATAAGGATCGAAATGAATAAATTTCTTACCACCAGCTACCGCGAATCCATCAAGATCTCTTTACCTTTGCTCACAGACAGATACGATGAAAGATGCTGGTTTGAGCGGTCTCTTAGCCTGAGGTACGCTGTTACCGGTATCCCTGTCTGATATCAGTACGTATTTCGTGCGTTCTGCATTTGAAGTATCTCCGTTGGAAACTTCAGCATATTCTCTCTGAATAGCGGGTAATCTCATGTTGCAGCGTGGTTCCAGCTCTCTCCGCAAGCGTCCTCATCAGTGGATCACTCTCGTTGCATTGATTTGTTTGACGCTTTTGGCAACTTCTTCAGCAGCCCCCCGCAAGAACACCAAAAAGAAGCTCCCCCCGCTGAATCTGCCTCC
This sequence comes from Gimesia sp., assembly GCF_040219335.1. NCBI lineage: Bacteria > Pseudomonadati > Planctomycetota > Planctomycetia > Planctomycetales > Planctomycetaceae > Gimesia > Gimesia sp. The sequence goes on from NZ_JAVJSQ010000014.1 coordinate 208,332, forward strand.
CCTGAAAACCCAGGAACAGAAGATGCAGCTGCTCGGCTACATCCGACAGAACATGCCCACGCTTCGGCAGGGAAGTCGCGTGAGCTTCAGCTCCCAGGACCTTGACAAAGCACTTGCCCTGGAACTGGGAGACACTGCTTCCCAGGCAGCACCGCTGATCGACGATGAAACCTTTATCCGTCGTGCCTCGCTGGATCTGACCGGCACTTTGCCCTCCGCCGAGAAAATCAAAACATTTGTCGCCGATCAGAATTCAAATAAACGGTCAGATTACATTGATGAATTGCTTGAAACCGAAGCATACGCACGCAAATGGGCCCGCTACTGGACCTCGGTCATTTTCTACGAAAGTGAAGCCAACAAACGGCGGGTTAATCCCGAGGCGCTCGAAGACTGGCTCGCAGAACAATTTCGTAAAGGCGCCCCCTGGGATTACATCACGGTCATGCTGATCTCAGCGACTCCCGAACGAAACAAGAAAAAAAAGAACGATTATGGTCAGGATTACGGGCCCAACAACTTCGTCCTCGCCTGTGAAAACAAATCGACTGAACTGGCTTCCGAAACGGCCCGCATCTTCATGGGCATCAGCATTCAGTGTGCTGAATGTCACGATCATCCCTTCGACAACTGGAAACGAATTCAGTTCCACGAACTCGCCGCCTTCTTCCACCCGTATACCTACAAGATGCCCTCTCAGGAAGACCCCACCGTCAGCACCGTAGTGAAACCCCGCTTCCTGCTCGGTGAGAAACCGTATGAAAACATGAAATCCGATGCGCGTCGCGTCTCGATTGCCGCTTACCTCGCTTACAATCCTCAGAACTACTGGTTCGCCCGCTCTTATGTGAACCGTATCTGGAGTGAGCTGATTGGCGATGGCTTTTACGACGTAGACAGCCTGGGACCGGACGGCGATGTCGTTCACAAGCCGATCGTCAATCGTATCGCGGCGAACTTCCGCTACAAGGATTTTGACCCGAAATGGGTCTTTCGACTGATCATGAATTCCCAGGTTTACCAGCGGGAAATGCGGACCATGGACTCCCCCTCGGAACTCTTTACAGCCATCCGCCCTGCCCGACTGCGACCGGATGTAGTCGCCAATTCGGTAGCGCATGTGATCGGCGAATATCCCCAGTTGCGGAAAGAGATCGACACCGTCTTCGACATGAACCCCTCTCTCCCCCAAAGCACCCTGGAAGGCTCGATTCAGCAGGCGCTACTGCTTATGAACCAGCGTGAACTCCAGCAGGCATTGTCGCAGAGTGAACTCAAACAGAAGTTACTGGGTATCAGATCGAACGAGGAACTGGTGCAGTCACTCTACCTGAATGTGCTGGCCCGTAATCCCACGCCGGATGAACTTCAGCGCAACGTCAGCTACCTGCAAAGCTCGGAAAAACGGGACGAAGCGGTAGAAGACCTGCTCTGGGTCCTCGTTAACTGCACCGAATTTCGTACCAAACGCTGACAGCTCAAACACGGGAATCACCCCATGCAATCCGATGCGCTCCTCCATCTGAATTTAAATCGCCGCGGGCAGTTCACCCGTCGGAATTTTCTGCAGGCCGCCGCTCTCGGTGTCGCCGGCTCACCGCTGCTCAGTCAGATTCAGCTCAATGCTGCCGAAATGAAAAAGCAGGGTCGCGCCTGCATTCTACTCTGGCTGGCAGGTGCCCCCAGTCAGCTGGAAACCTGGGACCCCAAACCAGGATCTCCCAATGGAGGCGAGACAAAGAAAATCCAGACGCAGACCCCGGGTATCGAAATTGCCCACTACTGGCCCAAGATCGCATCCGTCATGAACGACATCGCCCTCATTCGCTCGATGACCGGTAAAGAAGCGGCCCACGAACGGGGCACTTATCATCTGCATACAGGACATCGCATGCTGGGCATTGAGAAGTTCCCGCACTTCGGCTCCGTCGTCGCCCGTGAACTGGGAGATCCGAATTCCGATATCCCCAATTTCGTCAGCATCGGACAGACGCTGAGCTCCGGCTTTCTGGGTGTGCAGGTTGCTCCATTCATCATCGACCGTCCCGGTCAACTGCCCGATAACGTCACCAGCGATGCCTCCGCTGCCCGCCAGCGGCGACGACTTGCCCTGCTCAGCCAGCAGGAACGTGATTTCGCCCGGGCTGGTGCCGAAGTGCTCGTGCAGGAGCAGAGTAAACTCTATCAAAAAGCGAGCATGATGATGACTTCACCCCGCCTCAAGGCGTTTGAGTTCGACGGGGAATCCGAAGACATGCAGACCGCTTACGGTAAAAATCAACTGGGTCAGGGACTGCTGGTCGCCCGCAGACTGGTGGAAGCCGGCGTCCCCTTTGTGGAAGTCCGCAGTAACGGCTGGGACATGCACAGCAGCATTTTCCGCAACATGGAGCGTCGTGCGGCTGATGTCGATCAGGGACTGTCTCAGCTCCTCACCGACCTCAAGTCGCGGGGCCTTTTGGAGAAAACACTCGTCCTCTGTATGGGAGAATTCGGCCGGACTCCGAAAATCAATGCCCGCCCCCCTGCTCCCGGACGCGATCACTGGGTTCGTAATTTCAATCTCCTGATGGCAGGCGCCGGCATCAAGGGGGGCCAGGCCATCGGCAAAACCGATGAGAACGGCCAGGAGATCACCGACAATCCAGTGCAGGTCGAAGACCTCTTCCAGTCCATGTGTAAAGCGATGGGCATCAACGCCGACATGGAACTGCACACCCCCATCGGTCGTCCCGTCCGCCTCGTCGATGGCGGCGCAGTGATCAAAGGCTTGTTCGGCTGAGCCTCTACCCAATGGTCCTCAAACAGTATCTTCGGCTGCACCCGAATTTTCATGCCCCGTCTCGTGACAGGATGGCGATCCATGTCCGCAATTCACGAAACCCGGGTTAATCGAAAACAAGCTTCAAAAAGACTTGGCAGCACTCCGTGACAAAACGTATGATAAAGGAGAGAGCTGCTCCCTCTGTGGCTTTATGGCACCCCCTTAACCCTTATTCTGATTCACTTTACGCAAATACGAATTTACAGGCCGATTCATGACCAGCATCGCTGTTCCTTGTCCGCAATGCAAAAAAAAGCTCAAACTCCGCGATAAAAGTCTGCTCGGCAAAAAAGCCCGTTGTCCGAACTGCAAACACGCATTTGTCCTGCAGCTGCCCGAAACGGCGGCGGTCCAGAGTTCAGGCTCTACGTCCGCAGCTCCTTCCACGGAGCCGACGCCCCCTCCCGTCCAACAACGACCGGAAGAAATTACACCTCCGCCCTCTTCTGCGGAAATTGAAGAAGTCAAAATAGATCTCGCGCAACCCAAGGCTCCCGTTGTCGGCACTTCCGCGAAATGGGTTCCCGATGAACCAATCGAGCCGGCTGCACCCGTGGCTCCCACACCACCGCCGCAACCACAGAATCAGTTTCCGCAGATTGATACCTCAGGTTCGGCCTCTTCAACCACAGAAACACCACAAATTGATACAGGTGCCGACAGTGGTGGCTTCCCGAACATCGCCGTCGAATCATCCGAGAATGCCGGCGTCGCCCGCATGCGTGAGTTGCGCCGCAAAAACGCCAAGCGTCGTAACATCACCATCGTCTCGGTAATTGGCCTGCTCCTTGTCGTCGGCGTCGGTGGTTACTTTGCCTGGCCACAGGTTGAGCAGTCTATGACCGCCAAACCAGCGGTCCCAGTTCAACCGCAGACGAACAATGCCACGCCTGCGGCTCCCGTTACTCCCGCTGTCAGCCAGAAACAGGAAGTCGCGGCCAGCCCGACATCTGGAGAGCCAATTCGACTGCTCTACGTCCCCGCAGGCACCCGCGTGCTGATTCACATGCACCCTGCTGCCCTCTGGGAACCCGGTTCACAGGGAGAAGAATTCCGTGCCTGCCTCGGGCCATTGGGAATCTGGGCCGAACAGAAAATCAAAGACATCTGCATGCTGGAACCGGCACAGATCAAGGAACTTACTATCTGCCTGATCCTCGGCTCTCCCGGTGCCCCGCCCGAATATGCAGCCGTGATTCGCCCTGTCGAGCCCATCAAACGCTCAGCGCTGATCGCCCAGTTCGACGGACAGCGGCTGGATGATTACAGCTTTCCCGTTTATTCGGGAGGCAAGAATTCCTACATGATCGTCGACGAAAACACTTACGTGATTGGCCCTCCGGGTGCAGATCGCGCCGCCGAGATGGCAGATGCCCGCGAGTTTGAAAGCAGCACTTCCCCGGGCATTGAATCGATCCTGAAACAGTCCGACCGGGACCGTCACCTGACACTGGTCTTCGATCCCGATGAAGTCCGCCGTCAACAGGATGTCCTCGTACCCGAAAAAGCACACCCCTTCCTCAATGAGTTTCTGGACTGGGTCGGCGATGACGTGGAAACCATCTCCTGGAGCATGCATCTGAATCCCGATGACTTCTATTCGGAATTCACTTTCCGCAATACCACGATGATCCGTCCCCCACAGTTGGCGAACAATCTCAAGAGCAAACTTGATCAGCTGCCCCACGACATGCTCGAAGGGGTCCGCAAAATGAATCCGGGTACCGTCGGCAGCCGGAAAGTAATCGGTCGCTATCCTGCCATGCTCAAAGCCTTCAGTATGGCCAACAATGAAAAAACGGGCGAACGCTACGCACAGCTTGTCAGCAGTCTACCCGAACGGGCTGCCCCCAACCTGGCACTCGCCAGCCTGCTCGCCTGGGATGAATCGACGCGAACAAACTTTGACGTCGAAGTCAAACCACGGCCTACCGGCCCCAAACTGCCGGATAAGGTGGTCGACCGTCTGAAAATGAAGGTCGATGTCGACTTCCGTCGTACTCCACTGCAGGAAGCCTTTGCTTATATCGGCGAAGAAACCAAAACCAATATCGAACTCGATGGGGAAGCCCTCAAGCTGGTCGGTTATACAAAAAACATGCCCCAGACCATGAACCTCGGAATGGTTTCCGGACTGGATGCCATTCAGGCAATTTTCAATGTGAAAGATCAGGATCAGTTATGCCTGGTGATTGATGAAGGCAAAAAAACTGCCACAATCACCAGTAAACCCTACGCGAAGAACAACAACCTGACGATCTTCGCGTTTCCACCGAAGCCATAAGTTCCCTATCGGATTCGTAGTCGGGGTGATTACCCATGGATGTCACCACCTTTCATTGCCCACACTGTCGTGCTGCGCTCCGCGTGCGCGGCAGACAGACCGCTGGCACCCGCTTCCACTGTCCCGACTGTGAACAACCGCTGCAAATCACGACTGCTGAAGAAGGAACGCTCTCACTTTCCCCCGTTGAATCCGAGCCCGTCCCCCAGGGCCCGTCACCGCTGGCTCTGAAAACCACAGCCGTACTGACTTCAATACGACAGGGTCTCAAATATCTGGCAGCCAGTCCCGTATTGCTGTCCTGGATCGTGGCCGGCACCGGAGGGCTGGCGATCCTGCTGATGATTCTGTTCGATGAATCACCCACGATCCCTCAACCTGAAATCGATGCGAGTGTCATAGCAGACGAAAACCAGGAACCAGCGGCAGATCAGCCACTGTTACCCGAAGTCGCGGCGGAACCAGAGCCGGTTGTACCAGAGCCAGCAGCGCCTGATATTCCAGCAGCACCAGCGGCAGATCAGTTTGCTCATCAGCCCCTGATCGCGGTCAAACCGAAACAGATCCCGCCGCTGGTGGCACGTAAACCGGAGCCCCAGGACGAACCAGCGGTTCCTGCAACCGATGTAACAGTCGCCCTGCAAATCCCGATCCTCGAGTTTCGTCAGTCCGAAGAAATACCGCTGGGCACACTGATCTCGCAGTTCGAAGAGATGCTCGACACCAAATTTCTGATTGCCGACAATGTCAAAAACGATCCACGGTTACTCGAAACGCCGGTCTCGTTCTCGCAGAAGAACACGAACCTCTCCCGCCTGCTGACGCAAATATTGAGCGAAGCGGCACTGACATTCTCTGTCAAATCAAATAAGATTCACATTGAGAGAGCGGAAGGCTCCTGAAGTCCTCCCGCACCGTTAATCAAGTTCGCCCTGTTGCGAACCAGTCTGCCCGTCAGCGGGCTTAACCATAGTTAGCTCTGAACGTGAAACTCGACGACAAAGTCTGTTACTGTTTTCATATCAGTAAACGCAAAATCATCAACCATCTTCGCATTCATCGCCCCCGCCGGGCCAGTCAATTGAGTGAATGCGGCGGAGCAGGCACGGGCTGTGGCTGGTGTGTCCCTTACCTGAAACGCTATTTCGCCGAATACGAAAAAGCGGCCGCCGAAGATTCCGGGAAGATCACGGATCTGCAGGAAGACAGCATCACCGCTGAAGAATACGCCGAGCAGCGGGATCAGTACATCCAGAGTGGCAAAGGGACGCCCCCTGCCAGATGACCGCTTGAAATCTTACCTCTTCCGAGATCACAGTCATGCCCGCTTCTGGAATGAATTCAGTTCCCGCTTCTGCCGCAGAACAGGAAGTCCTGCTCTCGCTGCAATCGATTTCCAAGACGTACACGACGGGCGATGTGAAAGTACCGGTGTTGCACCATGTGGATCTGGAGATTTATGCGCGGGAATTCCTGGTCATTGTCGGTCCCTCCGGCTCGGGGAAGAGTACCCTGCTGAATATCGTAGGAGGCATCGACACGCCGACCGAGGGCGAAGTCTATTTTCAGGAACAGAATGTCTCCCGCTTTAACGAGCAGCAGCTCACGCGTTATCGTCGCGAAAACATCGGCTTTGTATTTCAGTTCTACAACCTCGTGCCGACATTGACCGCGCGGGAGAATGTCATTGTCGCCGCCGACATCAGCGCCGACCCCATGTCCCCCGATGAAGCGCTGGAACTGGTGGGACTCTCAGACCGCGCCGAGCATTTCCCAGCTCAGCTTTCGGGGGGTGAACAGCAAAGAGTCGCCATCGCGCGGGCCCTGGTCAAACAGCCGGAACTGTTGCTCTGCGATGAACCGACGGGCGCCCTCGACTTAACCACCGGCCGCAAAATCCTGGGTGTTCTGGCCGATCTGAATCGTGAGCTGGGCAAGACCGTTGTGATCATCACTCATAACTCGGCCATCGGACAGATGGCCCGACGCGTGGTCCGCATCGGCTCAGGCACCATCGCAGAGGCTCGTCTGAATCCACATCCCATTGCCGCTGAGCAGGTTACCTGGTAATGAAAGTGCTGCACCGGAAATTACTGCGAGAACTGCTGGCGGCCCGCGGGGTTCTGATTGCCATCATCAGTATCATCGCGGTCGGCATCGGCTGTTTCATCGCCATGTTTTCGACCTATGACAATCTCGAGTATTCCCGGCAGAACTATTACCGGCTCTGTCATATGGCTGACTTCTCGATCGAACTCAAGAAGGTCCCCCTGGGTGATCTCGAGGCGATCGCGCAAACGCCGGGCGTAACCAATGTTCTGCCACGCATTGTCTTTGAAGTCACCGCCTCACTCGAAGACGTCGAAAAACCCCTTTCCGGAAAAGCGGTCTCGCTGCCCGAACATGAAAACGCACCGATTAACAGCATCGTCATCAAGCAGGGTAGTTACTTCACCGATCAGCGACAGGAAGAGGTCATCGTCAACGATGCTTTCGCCCGTGCACATAACCTGCGGCCCGGCGATCACATTCAGTTGATTCTCAACAACCGACTACAGGATCTGCTGATCGTCGGCACCGCCATCAGTTCCGAATTTGTCTACCTGATCGGCCCTGGTGGACTCGTGCCGGAGCCGGAAAGTTACGGCGTGTTCTATCTCAAACATGACTACGCAGAAGATGTCTTCGGATTTGAAGGAGCGGCCAACCAGATCCTGGGACACCTCGCCCCGCAGTACCAGAGCCCTAACCGTGTCCGCCAGATTCTGGATCAGTTGGAACTCGAACTCGAAGACTACGGCGTCTTTTCCACGACCCCGCTCTCGCAGCAGTCCTCGCACTGGTTCCTGAAAAATGAGATCGATGGACTCAAAATCAGTGCCACTATTCTGCCCACCATCTTTTTGATTGTCGCGGCTCTGGCTTTGAATCTGCTCATGTCACGGATGGCCGAACAGCAGCGAACCGTGGTCGGAACCCTCAAAGCCCTGGGCTATTCCAATCAGGAGATGTTTCGGCACTTCATTCAGTTTGGCCTGCTGATCGGGATGGCGGGAGGCATCCTGGGAACCCTGCTGGGCTACTCCCTGGCCGGAGCCATGACGGCACAGTATCGCAATTTTTTCGAATTCCCCTCGCTGACTAATCAGATGTATCCCCGTGTGATTCTGCTGGGCATGCTGATCAGCGTCTTCTTTGCGGTGCTGGGAACATTCCGAGGGGTCCGTACTGTCGTGCGTCTCTCACCGGCGGAAGCGATGCGGCCCAAACCGCCGCTACGGGCCCGGCGGATTTTATTGGAGCGAATTCACGTCTTCTGGCAGGCACTCGACTTCCGCTGGCAGATGGTTTTGCGCGACATCTTCCGGAATCGAACTCGCACCATTGGCGGACTGCTCTCGGCGACCGTCGGGGCGATGCTGCTGCTGGTTACCTTTTCCATGTACGACTCCGCCTTCGCACTACTCAACTTTCAATACGATAAGCTGCTGCTCAGTGATATCGACCTGACCTTCAAAGACGACCACGACTACTCCGCGTACTTCGAAGCCCAACAGATCCAGGGAGTCGATTATGCAGAACCGCTGTTCCAGGTCGGCTGCACGCTGCAGAACGGCATCCATGAAAAGAAAACCGGTATCACCGGGATCCTGCGAGACGCGCGACTGACCATTCCCCGCGACACCGAGGGGAACCGGGTTGAAGTCCCCCCCACCGGTTTACTGGTCACACGCAAACTGGCCGATATTCTGCACATCCAGGCGGGAGACTCGATCCGCATGGTTCCCGTTTCCGGCGATCGCATTCCCCGCCAGGTCCCCGTCATGAAAATCATCGACAGTTACCTGGGGTTGACGGTTTACGCCGACTTCCATTACCTGAACCGTTTGATGGGCGAAGCCGATTCGCTGACCAGTGTGCAACTCAAAACGAATCCTCGACCGGAAGTGACGCGAAAAATATATCGGCAACTGAAACGGGTCCCGGCGATTCAGACGGTAAATTCCATCCGTGACCAGAAAGACAAACTGCAGGAAGTACTCGTCGACCAGATGATCGTGATGATTGTCGTGGTGATCGTTTTCTCCTGCCTGATCTTTTTCGGCAGCATTCTCAATGCATCACTGATTTCGCTATCCGAACGCCAACAGGAAATCGCCACGCTGCGGGTACTGGGATACACTCCCGGCGAAGTCGGCTCGATCTTCCTCCGCGAAAGTTTCTCTGTTAATCTGCCCGGCATCCTGCTGGGTCTGCCCGCCGGTTACTGGGCTTCCAAAGGCATTAACATCGCCTACGATACCGAACTGTTCCGCATGCCATTTACCATCTACATGCTGAGTTGGGTGATGACGGTCGTCCTGGGCATCCTGTTTACGCTGATCTCACACTGGCCGGTCCAGAAAACCATTCATAAAATGGACTGGCTCCAGGCGTTGAATGTAAAGGAATAACCATGTCCCGAAAATCCATCCTGATCACAGTCGGCCTGCTGGCGGTGCTGGGGTTGTATTATCTTTTCAGCGACGCGCCACAGCCGGTGGATGTCACAGCCGCGGAGACAGGCACCGTCAAGGCGTTCATCGAAGAACGCGCCAAGACCAGCCTGCCTCGCATCTATCGCATCGCCATGCCGCTCAACGGGCGGGTGATGCCCATCACCGTGCAGGAAGATGAACAGGTCACCCAGGGACAGGTGCTCGCTGAGATGGATACCTCCGACCTGGATGCCGAAGTCGCGAAAGCCCGGTATCGCGTGGAACAGTATGCCCGCAAAATCGTCGAACAGTCCGACAATCGCCTGGAAGATAACTCGCTCGACCAGTTTGATGAGTTCCTGAAATCGATGAATCTCACCGTCGAAGCCGCCAGCAAACAGCAGGATGCCAGTAAAGCCAAATGGACTTACGCGCGGGACGAGTACGACCGCAAGTACCAGCTGTTTCAAAAGAACGCGCTGTCGGCCAGTGAACTCAGTGAAGCAGACCTGTTCAAAAAACAGAGTGAGATCGATTACCAGAAAGACATTCTCACCTGGCGGTCCCTGCAGGCCATTCAAAGTGCGATGCAGATTGGCAAAATCTCGATTCAGAAATACAAAGAGAAGAAAGTCCTTTCCGAAGCAGTCCTGCAGGAAGAGAAGAAAGAAGCAGAGTCTCAGCTCGAGCAGTTACAGCGCGACCGCAACAGGGCCACGATGCGGAGCCCCATCGATGGAACCGTGCTGGCGAAACACTTCTCCAACGAGCGTACACTGCCCGCCGGCGAAATTTTGCTCGAACTCGGTCAGCTGGATGATCTCGAAGTCGAAGCCGATGTCCTCTCTCAATACGTGGGCAACATCCACGTCGGCTCCCCCGTCGACATCGAAGGCCCTGCCCTCGGTCCTGATCCCGTGCAGGGAAAAGTCATACGGATCTATCCCAAGGGCTTTACCAAGATCTCTTCGCTGGGCGTCGAACAGCAGCGAGTGAAGGTCATCATCGGCTTCAACCGCAACATCTTCAAACAGCTGCAACAGCAGCAGCGGACTCTGGGCACCGACTTTCGGGTGCGGGTTAAAATCTACACGGACATCAAACCGGATGTAGTCAAGGTCTCTCGCTCAACACTGTTCCGCAACGGATCAGGTCAGTGGCAGGCCTATGTGGTTCGGAATAACCGTACGGTGCTCGTCGATGTCGAACCGGGGGTGATGAACGATTTCGAAGCGGAGATCAAAGCGGGAGTCAAAGCCGGTGATCGACTGATCGTCGCCCCCAGTATGAATCTGACTTCGGGACAGTCAGTGGAACCGCACCTCATTAAGAACCTGGAGCGGTCCCCGGCTGACTGACCTGTTTAGAAGCTGGTGCCGGATGCACTGTTGATCGGAATCTGACGCGGCTTTTCTGTCGAAGCCTTATCCAGCTCGATGCTCAGAATTCCGTTTTGCACGGAAGCAGAGACCTTATCCGGATCGACGGCAACAGGCATGGGAACCGAACGTCGGAACTGGCCTGAGGGACGTTCGCTCATCCGCACAGTCTGACCGGCGGTGGTTGTTGTTCCGGTGCTACGTGTTCCGGTCACTGTCAGCATATTGCCGGCCAGTGTGATGTTAATCTCTTCGGCAGTTACGCCGGGCAGATCAATGTAGACCTGAACCTGCTCGTCCAGTTCCATCAGATCGACTCGGGGAACCCAGACGGGGTCGTTCCCAAACAGGCCCAGACGATCCAGCGCCCGCTCTCCCTGTTCGACGGCGACCCCCAGCAGCTTGTCGAACTCGGTGCGCAGCCGCTCAATGGAATTCGGAATGCCCGTAGAGTCAGATTGCTTGCCTGTAGATGATTCCTGCGACTCCGACTGGCTGGATTCGGACTGGGTCGATTCTGAATAGGTAGAGCCAGACTGTTCGGCCTGGGTCTGTTCCGTGGACGCTTCTTCGGTATGAATATAAACGGGATCCGGCTGGCCCGGTTGATCGGCTGATGACATGCTAAACTCCTCTTCCGAGTGCGACTGACGTCGCGCTCATTTCAAATGTGATGTTCCACAAAAGCGCTTCCCCTGCGGGTGGAATCCACTTTTGACTGTATTGTCTCACATCTGATTCGAACTGCCAGTAAAAATCTTGAAAATTACCGGCGGATTTTATGAGGGAGCTGTCATTGACTGACTATAGTAAGCCGATTGAAGCGGTCAGGCTATTTCGCGCCGGAGGTCAGACTGGTATCTTCTTCCTCGACAGCACAGGAGCCGGCGGCCGTCGCGTGATCTTGCTCTTTCATCTTGTCGCCGACTGAGCAACCACCGCACTGGGAGCAGCCTTCGACCCCATCGATATTGTTCAGACCGCCACATGAGCCTTTGATACACCGGTTGCTGAAGATCACACCAACGGCCATCCCCGCGAAGGCCAGGGCAAAGATTCCCAGAGCAAACAGGACTGTTGACATAATTACTGCTCCTCACCGAACTGCTTCTGCCAGGCAGGCGAGAAGCGTTCTGTAAAACCGGCGTCTGTTTTCACGATAAAATAAGCGGCGATGTCCCGCTCTTGTACCCAATTATACCCCTCAGCGGGGCCTAATACCATCAGGCATGTCGCGATCGCGTCGCAATTCATGCAGGTTTGCCCCACCACGGTGACCGAAGCGAGCCTATGAGTCGCCGGTCGCCCGGTACGGGGATCAATGGTATGTGAATAGCTGACGCCATCCACCTCATAAAAATTACGATAATTGCCCGAAGTCGCCATCGACAGGTCGGACAGAGGAACAATCTTCTGCACCACCCGGGTTTCACTCACCGGCTTTTCGATGCCGACCTTCCAGGCTTCGCCGCGCTGATTGACGCCCCGGGCCCGCATCTCGCCACCGATTTCCACCAGGTAATTTTCGATGCCGCGTGACTCGATGAGTTCGGCAACCGCATCGACACCGTAGCCTTTTGCGATAGCCGACAGATCGACGTACACGTCGGGAATCAGTTTCTTCAGTGCCGCAGGTGACTCCTGCACCTGGATATGATGATAACCCACCTTCTTGCGGGCCGCTTCAATCTTTTCGTCCGCAGGCAGCGTTTTCTTGCCAGGATCCGGACCAAAGTGCCACAGGTTGACCAGTGGGCCGACGGTCATATCGAAGGCCCCGTCACTGTCCTCGCTCAACTCGAGACCGGCAGCGACGACTTTGACCACGGCAGGTGCGACGGGTAACCATTGATCTGGTTCTGCCCGGTTGAACAGAGACAGTTCCGAATCTTTGATGTAGGTCGACATCTCCTGGTTGATTTCCACGAGCAACTGATCGACATCTTTTTTCAGCTGCCCGCTATCAACCTGTTCTTTCGCAGGGGAACAGACCGTAATGTGATAGGTCGTTCCCATCGTCGGGCCTTCGATCTGCTGCTTCTGTAATGCAGCAGAACCGGGGCCTGACTCATCATTCCGGCACCCTGTGACCTGCAGGCAACACAGCAGCAGGCCGAGAGTCCAGAACCACGCGGAATGTCTGTTAACCGAAGTCATCGTACCGGACGTTCTCAGGTTCAACTCCCAGATCATCCAGCATGTTACGTACGGCGGACAACATCATTGGCGGACCACAGATGTAGTACTCACAATCTTCCGGAGCAGGATGCTTACTCAGGTATTCGTCCAGCAGTACCTGGTGGATGAAGCCCTGCAGACCGGTCCAGTTGTCTTCCGGCATCGGATCTGAAAGCGCGATATGCATCTTGAAGTTCGGGAAGTCTTTTTCGATTGCCCGGAATTCATCTTCGTAGAACATTTCACGCATACTGCGGGCACCGTACCAGTAGGAGACCTTCCGGTTGGTTTTGCGTTCTTTGAAGAGTTCGTAGATGTGAGATCGCAGGGGAGCCATACCGGCACCACCACCGATGTAGATCATTTCGGCATCGGTTTCCTGGATAAAGAACTCACCGTAAGGACCGGAGATAGTAACTTCATCACCTGGCTTCAGGTTAAAGATGTATGAGGACATCTTCCCGGGAGGAGTGCCATCCGGTGCGCGGGGCGGAGGTGAAGCCACTCGCACGTTGAGCATGATAACGCCTTTTTCGCCCGGATAGTTGGCCATGGAGTAAGCCCGGATGACCGGCTCTTCGACCTTGGACTCGAACCGCCAGAGATCGAATTTGTCCCAGTCTTCTTTATATTCATCGGGGATGTCGAATTCGCTGTATTTGATATGGTGCGGCGGGGCTTCGATCTGAATGTATCCACCCGGCTTGAAGTTCACGTCTTCGCCGACGGGCAGTTCCAGAACCAGTTCTTTAATGAAGGTCGCCACGTTGTCGTTGGACTTAACCTTACACTGCCATTTCTTGGTTTCGAAGACTTCAGGTGGTACTTCGATGTCCATGTCAGCCTTGACCGGCACCTGACAGGAAAGCCGGCAGCCTTCACGGACTTCGCGGTTGTTAAAGTGAGAGCGTTCGGTCGGCAGGATATCACCGCCGCCCTCGAGCACGCGAACCTCACATTGAGCACAGGTTCCCCCACCACCACAGGCAGATGAGACGAAAATCTGATTCTCGGCGAGAGCGCTCAACAGCTTCCCGCCCACGGGAACTTCGATTTTCTTCTGCTCGTTCACAGTAATTGTGACGTTACCGGAGGCAACCAGTTTTGATTTCGCGACCAGAATGATGGCGACCAGGGCCAGCACAATGCCCGTGAACATCACCACGCCTAACAGAATTTCTATACCCATGATTAAACTTTAACCGCTCAATAAATTAGGAAAATGTTAAGTCTCAGAGCTGGATACCGGAGAAAGCCATGAAGGCCATCGCCATCAGTCCAACGGTAATAAAGGTGATGCCCAGACCGCGTAATCCCGGCGGAACGTCACTGTATTTCATTTTCTCCCGCACGCCTGCCAGCGCCAGGATCGCCAGTGCCCAGCCGACACCGGAACCGAATCCGAAGACGCAGCTTTCGGGGAAGTTATAATCGCGTTCCACCATAAACAGGGTTCCCCCCAGGATCGCGCAGTTCACGGTAATCAGTGGCAGGAAGATCCCCAGCGAGTTGTAGAGAGCGGGAACGAACCGGTCGAGGGTCATTTCCAGGATCTGTACCATCGCTGCAATCACGCCGATGTAACAGATCAGACCGACGAAGGTCAGGTCGACATTGGGATAGCCGGCCCAGGCCAGTGCCCCCTTCTTCAACAGGTGCTGATAGATGATGTTATTGACGGGAACGGTAATCGTCTGAATGACGACCACAGCGATCCCCAGGCCAAAGGCAGTCTTCACATTTTTGGAAACGGCCAGAAAGGTACACATTCCCAGGAAGAAGGCCAGTGCCAGGTTTTCGACAAACAGACACTTGATAAACAGGCTCAGATAATGCTCTAACATGTTATGCTTCCTCCACCTGATCGGTTTTCCAGACTCTCAGAGCCCAGATTGCGAAGCCAATAATAAAGAATGCACTGGGAGGTAATAACATCAGGCCGTTGGCTTCGTACCAGCCGCCTTCCCGGGTCAGTTTCATCAGAGGGATTCCAAACAGGCTCCCCGAACCGAATAACTCTCGGAAGAAGGCCACCAGCATCAAAATGGCACTGTAACCCAGCCCGTTTCCGATCCCGTCCAGGAAGCTGATGCCAGGCTCGTTTTTCATCGCGAACCCCTCGGCACGCCCCATCACGATACAGTTGGTAATAATCAGCCCCACGAACACGGACAGCTGCTTGCTGATTCCGAAGGCGAAGGCCTTGAGGAACTGATCGACCAGGATCACCAGTGAGGCGATGATCGTCATCTGCACGATAATGCGGATACTGCCGGGAATCTGCAGACGGATCGAAGCGACTGCGGCGTTCGAGCAGGCGGTCACCAGGGTTACCGCGATACTCATCACGAGTGCGGTCTCCATCTTGGTTGTTACCGCCAGAGCGGAACAGATTCCAAGGATCTGCAACGCAATCGGGTTGTTATTAAAAATCGGTCCGGTCAGAACCTCTTTTTGCCGTGAATTCATATTACTTTCCCTCCTTTTCCCGAACTCGTTCGAGATAAGGCTTAAATCCTAGATCACCCAGCCAGAAATCCAGCAGGTGGGTTACGCCGCGAGAGGTAATGGTGGCTCCCGAAAGGCCGTCCACTTCGTGTTCCGCATTGGGGGAGTCCGGATTGACGCTCCCCTTAATGACTTCGATATCGGGCTGGAAGTCGTTATTGTAGACTTCTTTGCCTTTCCATTGTGCCTTCCATTTGGGGTTATCGACTTCACCACCCAGCCCGGGTGTTTCCCCCTGTTCGTAGAAGGTCAACCCCTGCACGGTGGTCAGGTCGGTCTGCAGAGCCAGGAAGCCCCACATGGTAGACCAGAGACCCTTTCCGCGGACGGGCAGAACATACTGTGTCAGCTGACCGTTCTCATCGTTGATCAGGTAGACCCAGGAATAATTTTCGCGACGTTTGATCCCGGCGATGTCCTTGCTGGGCTCGATTGCCGAGCTCAGTTTGGGATTGTCTATTGCCGCCTTCTGGTCGTATTCCGCAGGATTGGGGAACAGTTCCTTGTCGTCGGTTACGACTTTTCCGGAGTCGAGATCAATGATAATCCCCTCAACCCGTTCGTCATAAATCTTCATGACGTTCTTCGCGTCGTCACCCGGTTGGATCAGGCCCGCCACGGAGAGGATGTTCTTTTTACGTTCAATCTCTTTATTCAGTTCCTGCTTGCTGCGCAATCCGACCGCAGCCCCGGAAACCAGAATCGAGCAGACCACACACAACGTGGCCGATACGATAAATGTGAAACCTATTGAATCACGCGACATTTCGCGCCAACCTTCTTTTAATGTTTGCTTGAACCACGTAATAATCAATCAGAGGAGCGAAGACGTTGCCGAACAGAATCGCCAGCATGATCCCCTCTGGATACGCAGGATTGACCACCCGAATCAGGATTGTCATTCCCCCAATCAAAATTCCATATAACCAGCGTCCGGTGTCAGTCATCGCTGCGGAGACCGGGTCGGTCGCCATGAAGACCAGACCGAAGGCCAGGCCGCCGACAACCAGATGCCACTGCGGAGGCATGGCGAACATCGCGTTGGTATTGCTGCCGATCATCCAGAGCAGTGTGGCTAAGCCCATCGATCCAGCAAGCACACCTGCCATCACGCGCCAGGAACCGACGCCGATCAGGATCAGGAAAATCGCGCCCAGCAGACAGGCCAGAGTCGAAGTTTCACCCATGGACCCCTGAATGGTTCCCAGGAACGCCTGTGACCAGGAGATACCGAGGCCTCCCTCAGAGATAGGGTTGGTGACTGCTTTCATGCCGACTTCGGGAGCAGCAGTTGCCATCTGCCCTAATGAAGTAGCACCACTGAAGCCATCAACGGCGGTCCAGACAGTGTCACCCACGATCTGTGCCGGATAGGCAAAGTAGAGAAACGCACGCGCCGTTAAAGCGGGGTTAAGGAAGTTTTTCCCTGTACCGCCGAAGATTTCTTTACCGACGACCACACCGAAGCTGATGCCCAGTGCAACCTGCCAGAGCGGAATCGTGGGAGGCAGCGTTAACGGGAACAGCATCCCGGTCACCAGGAAGCCTTCGTTGATTTCGTGACGCCGCACGATACAGAACAGACCTTCCCAGGCCCCCCCTACGGCCATACAGACGATGTAAACGGGCAGGAAGTAGAGTGCCCCATGCACCAGGTTGGAGAGCAGGCTGTTCGCATCGGGAACCACGCCCAGCGAGGACATGATCGCGCCCCGCCAGCCCGGAACCGATTCGATGCCCATGGTACTCATCGCCGCATTGGCCTGATACCCGGTGTTATAAAGTGCCATAAACACACAGGGCAACAGAGCCACAATGACCATACTCATCATGCGCTTCAAGTCGATGGAATCGCGCACATGAGAGGCTTCACTGGTCACTTCACCCGGCGTATACAGGAAGGTATCCTGCGCTTCGTAAAGTGGGTAAAGCTTCTCGAACTTACCACCTTTATCGAAGAGGGGGTGCATCTTATCAAGAAGATTTCGTAACGGCTTCATTTCGAGGTTTATCTTTCCTGTTTGACAGCCCCTGAATCAGGCTCAGGCGGGCCATCAGCAACTTTGACTGTCTCTGACTGCGAGCCGAAACGAATACGTTCCAGAGCGATCAGTCAGGCTGACATCTTTCAAAACAAATTGAGTTATCCGGCTTACAATCACACACAGTGAAGGCTTGGCGAGTTTCACAGTCAAAGCCCTTCCCGGGCCAGCACTGTATCAGCCCTCGATTTCAATTTTGGTCAAATTGTCTCGCAGCAGTGATCCGTAGTTGTATTTGCCCGGGCAGACAAACGTGCACAACGACAGATCTTCTTCATCCAGCTCCAGGCACCCCAGTAGTTTTGCCTGTTCGGTGTCTTCTGTAATCAGTGCCCGCAACAGGAAGGTCGGCAGGATATCCAGCGGCATTACTTTTTCATAAGTGCCGATGGGAATCATGGCTCGCTTACTACCTTCAGTGGATGTAGTGAAAGGCACTTTCTTGCCTTTACCGATCCAGGAAGAAGCAAACACAGGCACGACCGAAAACTTATTGAACCCGGGGCCCATCCAGCCCAGGAAGTCACGGTGTGTTCCCTCTTTGAGCGCGGTAACCTGCAATGCATAGCGTCCCAGGTAGGCAAAGGGGCCTTCGGCTGTCCGGCCGGCGAGAGCAGAACCGGAAATCACCCGATCGACGCCTTCTTCCAGGTTGCCGTCCGTCAGGTCAGCCAGACTGGCTCCCATGATGGTTTTCATCAGTTTCGGATTCTTAACCACAGGACCCGCGATAGAAATCACGCGTTCGTTGTAAAGCTGACCGGTGCTAAAGAGTTTGCCAATCGCGATCACGTCCTGGTAGTTGATGTACCAGACGGTTTTCTTATCACTGACCGGATCGAGGTAATGAATGTGTGTGCCAGGGAGACCTGCGGGGTGCGGGCCGCCGAATTCTTCGACTGTCACAAAATCCAGTTCGCAGCCTGGCAGATTGGTTCCCGGTGCTTTACAGAGATAAAGCTTGCCTTCGGTCAGTGTCTTCAGAACCTGCAGACCCTGTGAGAATGCACGGGGCTCTTCGCTCAAGACCACTTCCGGTGGTGGAGCGAGAGGATTGGTGTCGATGGCGGTCACAAAGATCGAATGCGGAGTCGACTCGGGTGAGGGCACTTTGCTGTAAGGACGGGTCCGCAGACTGGTCCAGAGTCCGGACTGCAGCAGGTTCTCTGTAACTTGCTCGCGGGTCAGACTGGCGAGCTGACCTTCTTCGTAAGAAGTGAAGGTCTCTTCTTCTTCGCCGGCGAGCTCAATCACCAGGGATTGAAAAACGCGTTTTGCACCGCGGTTGATTTCAGTCACTTTCCCGGCAGCGGGAGCGGTGTAGATGACGCCTTCGATCTTTTTGTCGCTGAACAGCAACTGACCTTTTTTAACGGTATCACCGACTTCAACAGCCAGCGTCGGTTTCATACCGATATAGTCCGGGCCGATTAAAGCAACTGATCGAACTTGTGGCCCGTTTTCGATCAAAGCGGAAGGCTCACCTGCGATGGGCAGATCCAGCCCTTTTTTAATTGTAATCATTGAATTATGAACCTGAATGCAACGAGTGTTTCTGACTGACTCGCCTGATGTGGTATCAATCACCACCTGAATGCTGTACAAATCCGATTAAGGGCGTTTCTGCTGTGTGCTTGCTGTTTTTATAGGCGCAAGATCTCTAGTGCCCAATAATTCGCGGTTATTTTACACAGATCCCCCTCGTTTTGTAGTGAAAGCAGGGAACAAATTGGATCATTTTCCATTCTGTATCAGAAAAGCTCGATTCGTAGTTCATTCAGCACCTTTTCCGCGATTCTCAATGCTGAGAACCGATGCGTAATGCCTCCGATTGCCACGCATATCAGGTCTTTCCAGGAGAATCTCCCAGCCTGTTTCCTGATGTCTCAATCCGATTTCAACGCTTTTGATCACTCAAAAAAAACCACCTGAGAACAACACGCTCTCAGGTGGCGGGATTTGACTTTGATGGTTTAGAGTTTAGTTTCGGCTTACAGTTCCAGCAACTTTACATTCTTATACCAGACTTTGTGTCCGTGGTCCTGAAAACCGATGTAACCTTTCCTCGGGAAGTCTTTGACGGCTGCTTTGAACTTGTGTGAAGAACCATCCAGACGCTTGCCCGGCTCGGTCCATTCATCTGCATTCAGTTTGGCAACAACTTCACCATTCACGGCGACGCTGATGTGCGGCCCCTTACAGGTGATTTCAAAATGAGTCCATTCGCCAGGTGCGCTGGCCAGATTCTTTGCAGGTGACACGAGGTCATAGATCGCACCGAAATCGTGCATACCAGTGCCGTCACCACTCAAGACCTGCGCTTCGAAGCCGGTCTGCACGGGATTCTTCAGATCACCCACGCGGAAAAAGATTCCGGAGTTGCACTCTTCAGGCATCTTGACATCACACTTGAATTTGAAATCACCAAATTCTTTATTGTAGACAATCAGGTAACCACCCGACTTGTAAGGCACCAGTGCGCCGTTTTCAATCGGGGCTGCAATCTTCTTACCGTTGCTGCACATCCAGCCTTTGTAGTTTTCGCCGTTGAACAGCAGCTTCCAGCCTTCTGCTTTTTCCGCTGCAGTCAGCTTATTATCTGATTCTGAAGCACCGGAGTCAGCCACATCGAGCCTGGCCAGCTTCTTCGCAGCCTGCTTTTCAGCTTTTTCCATCACGCTTGCCAGGGTGACTTCTTTGCCACCCTGCCGTTTACTTTCGTCAGCAGCTTCCATGAATGCGTAAATTTCCAGTGTCTCTTCAGGGCTTACAGGCGGCTTGCCGGTACGGAAGAACTTCACGATCTCCACCAGCAGTGGCTTGTAACCGTCGTAACCACCCACGGCGACTTCACCGTTTTTACCGACTGCGGTTCCACCATAACCTTTAGGGGTTCCTTTGCGAACACCAGCGAAATGCCCTTCACGACCACCGGCCCATTTGCCGGCGACTTCATCCCGATCAGCATTGCTGACTGTACGGGTGACAGACTCACAACCAGGTCCCATCACGGTAAACAGAGTTTCGACACCGTGGATCCCGTACCAGTAGAGGTCGGGGTGAGTGCTTTCCAGCGAACAGGGGCTGTGGGTGCTGGCCTTCATGATCTTCCCCTCTTCGCCGTTCCGCAGACGCTGTGCGCCCTTGGCAAACCGCAGTGATGAAGATGAGAACATGGGAGTATTGTATTTTTTGGAGAGTTCGAACAGAGCGACGGCATCGGTCAGCGAGGCAGCAATCGGCTTGTCGATGAAGACCGGCTTGCCTGACTGGAGAACTGGCAGCGCCTGTTTCAGGTGCGGACGACCATCGTTTGTTTCGAGGAAGACCACATCGACTTTCTCCAGCAGTGCGGGAATGGAATCGACGATTTCCACGCCCATTTCTTTCACCTGCTTCGTATAGCCGGGAACGCGGGAGACACTGGATTCAATATCCGGGCTTCCCTTGGGATAAGCGGCAACGATTCGACAGCCGGCCAGATCCCCTTCCGGATTGCCGGTATTCAGCATCTTGGTGAAGGCAATCGCATGCGAGGTATCCAGGCCGATAATCCCGGCTTTGAGCACCTTCTTGGCATCTTCAGCGGAGACGGAGCTGCCCAGGGCGACTGTTAACAGCAGCAGGGCGCAACAGGCCTGACAGAAAAGACGTTTAAAAAGTCCAGAGTTCATAATGTTCCTCTATCGTGGATGACAGGTAAGCTGATACGGAAACAGGCAGGGAAAGCGACTGCGTCTGCACAGAAGGTGCCGCCTTCGATTTCCTTATGAATGTTTATAAAATCGATTATGGTCAACCCAGTGAACCAAATGCAATCGCACGGCGGCTGGGAGTCGGAATTTTCAGCGTTTCCTCCGCAAAGTGATGCAACTCAATCGGCGTAGTCTTTGCCATTCAGGCTATCAACCACTGAATGCTGCCAGCCTTCCAGGGCGGCTTTCATCTTCTTGAACCGCTGCGGATCCTGTTTGGACAGATCATGCTGTTCGGATGGATCCTGCTTGAGATTATACAGTGTGAATTTCGGCGTCCCCTTTTTGTTTTCCATTTTCAGGACTTTATAATCGCCGTCGATCAGTGCAGCAGAACCCGGAAGTTTATCCTGGGAATACTGTGTTTTCAGACTGCCTGCATCGGCATCCGGAACCGGTCCGGGTGGGTTGGGTTTGCCGGGAGACTGCTGTTTCTGCAGCGCCAGTAGAATATCCGTGCTGCGTTTAGGATGCCCCTTCGTGGGATAGGTCCAGAAACCCATCGGTTTGTTACGGGACATTTTGTGTCCTTCGATGAGGGGCAGCAGGCTTTCACCATCCAACGTAGGCTGATGTGAGACCTTCGCGCCGGTCACAGCAAGCACTGTCGGATAGATGTCAATGGTGCCGCAGGGCATGTCTGAGATTTCCGGTTTCTTGATGACCGCTGGCCACTCGATCAGGGATGGCACGCGAATGCCCCCTTCCCAGAGGTTCCCTTTATAACCGGCCAGACCGCCGGTCGCCTGAGAGCGGGGTCCGTCTTTTTTGAACTGGGGAGGTCGGGGACCGTTATCGCTGGTGAACCAGAGCAGAGTATTTTCCGCGAGCCCCAGATCACGGAGCTGCCTTCTCAGATGCCCCATTGCGCGGTCGACGCCGCTGATTTCACCAAAATAGTTCTGGAAAGCAGAATTCTGATTGGGATACAGGGATTTGAGTTCGTCCACCGCCTCGTGGGGCAGATGCGGATTACCAAACCAGATGACTGCCAGGAAGGGCTGCTCTTTTTTCTGAGCTCCCTTCATGAAGTCGAGCGCCGCATCGACGGTGACGCGAGAACTTTCTCCCTTGAGCTGCTCGACCATTCCGTTATGGCTCATGTAAGGATCGTTTTCATAGAAGTTCGGACTCGAAACCCATTCGTCAAAGCCGCTGTTCCCCGGAGAGACAGGACTGTTAGCCTGCACCGAACCGAGGTGCCATTTCCCGAAGTGACCGGTTGTGTAACCGGCAGACTTGACCGCCTCAGCGACTGTGACTTCCTGCGGACGCAAGGTATGTCCCCAGCTGAAGCAGGCGAAGCGGTTCGGGTGTCGTCCGGTCAGAAAACTGCCTCGAGTAGGCGAACAGACGGGCGCTGCTGCATAAAAGCGGTCCAGCCGCAGACCAGAGGCAGCCATATCATCCAGATGCGGCGTCTTGATTACGGGATGTCCGTTAAAGGAAGTTTCGCCCCAGCCCTGGTCGTCGGTCATGCAGAGCACGATATTCGGCCGTGCTGCTTTTTCAGCGGCGTGCAGGCTGACAAGGGTACTGGAGAAACAGAATCCACAGAGAAGGAGCAAAGCGGAGCAGACGAAGCGACGTATCATATTGTGACCTCGGGGTTGAATCGGGGAGGCAGGTAAGCGAGTCGATATTTCATCCTGTCCCAAATCAGACAGGGCGCCAAGGTTCTTTCCCGGGCCGGCACTGATTTTCTGCAAAGTTCTTCTGAGCACGCTCTCATGCCTGAAATGCCGGGTTCGGGAGCCTGAATTGCCGTGCTGATGATTGCATCCCCCCTGCCTGCTCGGCTATACTTCTCACGTGTATCCGGACCTCCCTCTGAACTGACGTCGATTGCTGTTTTCCCCTGCCACAATCAACTTACGTCTTCAAGGCAATGATTGAGACTGCCCCAGCCTCATTCGGGGCACGTTTGAGAGTCGTTCCAGAATTCCAGAGAAATACAGAGGAACCCCAGGCAACATGAATCCGACAAAGCCTCAAGAACCTTATTTTGTCGGCATTGATATCGGTGGTACGAACGTCAAGGTCGGTATCGTTGATGATGCCGGCCAGACACTTGCCTTCTGTAAAACGAGCACCGACGTCCCTTCAGGCGTTGAGGCGGGCCTGAAAAACATCTACCAGGCCATCGACGATGCCCTGGCTAACTGTCGGCTGACGATGGATGACATCAAAGCCATCGGTATCGCCACTCCCGGCACGATGGATATTCCCGGGGGCAAACTGGTCGATCCGCCGAACCTTCCGACCTGGAAAGGTTTTCCGATCCGCCAGACCGTCTGTGATCATTACGGCGGCAAACCGACGATCTACCAGAACGATGCCAACGCGGCCGCCTATGGAGAATACTGGATCGGCGGTGCCCGCGAGGCTCATAGTCTGGTGTTCTGGACACTGGGCACGGGCATTGGATGTGGTATTATTATAGACGAAATGATCATCGAAGGTCGTCACTCACACGGAGGCGAATGTGGACACATCGTCATCCAGATGGATGAAGGACGGTTATGTGATTCAGGACAATATGGTACACTCGAAGCTTACGCGGGTGGCACGTCCCTGGTAAAGCGCTGCCAGGAACAGCTGGACGCCGGTCGCGAGTCCGTCCTGAATGACATGCTGCAGCAGGGCCAGGAACTGACTCCCCTGCTGATCTCCGAGGCCGGAGAACAAAACGACGAACTGGCAACAGAGCTGATTATGGAATCCGCCCGCTGCCTGGGAGTCGGCACGACAAACCTGATGCACACCATCGATCCGGACATGGTTCTGTTCGGCGGTGCAGTGACATTCGGAGGCAAGGGTACTGCCCAGGGAGATCGTTTCCTGCAGCGCATCAAGGAAGAGGTCCAACAACGCGCGTTCTCGGTTCCCTACGAGAACACGATCATCGACTACGCAGAACTCGGAGCAGACGCCGGATACATTGGCGTCGCCGGCTGTGCGCGACTGGCCTGCCTCAAAGCAGAATAAAATTAAAACGTGCCCGGTAGAATAAACGCCGGGCGGTCTGAACGACAGGAAACCGAGATACCTTTATGGCAACTGAGCCCCGTCTGATTCGAAATTTTTCGATCGTAGCACACATTGACCACGGGAAAAGTACGCTGGCTGACCAGCTGCTCCTGAAAACCGGCGCCATCACGGAGCGGGAATTCAAAAACCAGATTCTGGATGACCTGCAGATTGAGCAGGAACGCGGAATTACGGTCAAAGCCCGCACGGTAGTGATTCACCACAAATACAAAGGTGAAACATACGAGCTGAACCTGATCGACACCCCCGGTCACGTCGACTTCCATTACGAAGTCTCCCGCAGCCTGGCTGCCTGTGAAGGCGCGCTGCTGCTCGTCGACGCCTTTCAGGGTGTGCAGGCCCAGACCGTCGCAAACGCCTACGCCTGCATCAACGCCGACCTGTCGATCATTCCGGTCGTCAATAAAATCGACCTGCCTGTCACCCGGATCGACGAAGTGCTGGAAGAAGTTGAATCGGTCGTCGGTCTCGACCCCGAAGAAGCACTCAAAGTCAGCGCCAAGAGCGGGATCGGCATTGAAGACGTGCTCGATGCCATCGTCGAACGCATCCCCCCTCCGAGTGGCGATCCCAGTGCACCACTGCAGGCACTGGTCTTCGACAGCAAGTACGATCATTACCGCGGCGTTGTTACCTACGTCCGCGTGGTCCAGGGAACGGTAGAGAAAGGCCAGACAGTCGTCCTGATGCGGGGCGGTACCAAGCTGGACATTATCGAGATCGGCCAGTTCACTCCGCACATGAAAGCCGTCAAGTCGCTGGGGCCCGGACAGGTAGGTTACCTGGTCAGTGGTGCGAAAGAACTCAGCCAGGTTCACGTGGGGGATACCATCGCCGACCCCAAAAAGCTGCCGGCTGCCCCTCTGCCCGGTTACCAGACTCCACAACAGATGGTGTTCTGCGGGATGTATCCCATCGAAGCCACCGACTTTGAAAAGTTGCGTGAAGAGCTGCAGAAGCTGAGCCTCAACGACGCCAGTTTCAGTTTCGTACCAGAAACCAGTGACGCTCTGGGCTTCGGCTTCCGTTGCGGCTTCCTGGGCATGCTGCACATGGAAATCATTCAGCAGCGTCTGGAACAGGAATTCAATATCGACCTGTTACAGACCGCGCCCAACGTGACTTACGAAATCCTGGAGCGCAGCGGCGAAGTTTTACACCTCGATAACCCGCAGGATGTTCCCGATGCAAGCCGCATCGAAGAATTTCGCGAACCGATCGCGCTGGTGAATTTCATCCTGCCTGCAGAGAACATCGGCACCATCATGCAGCTCTGTTCCGACCGCCGCGGGATCTACAAGAATACCGAGTACCTGGGAACCAACCGGGCACAGTTGGTTTACGAACTGCCACTGGCGGAAATCGTCTACGACATGTACGACCGCCTGAAAAGCGCGACCAAGGGTTACGGTACGATGGACTACGATATCATCGGCTACCGTGCAGCCGATCTGGTCAAGATGGACATCCTCGTCAAAGGGGAACGCGTCGATGCCCTCTCCACGATCGTGCACCGCTCACAGTCCGAGCGTCGTGGGCGCGGTCTGGCGAAGCGGCTCAAAGAGGAAATCTCGAAGCACCAGTTTGAAATCCCGATTCAGGCCGCGATTGGCGGAAAGATCATCGCCCGCGAGACGATCAAAGCCCTCCGCAAAAATGTGACCGCCAAGTGTTACGGTGGTGACATCACCCGTAAGCGCAAGCTGTGGGAAAAACAGAAAGAGGGCAAGAAACGCCTCAAGCAGTTCGGCCAGGTCGAGATTCCCCAGAAGGCGTTCCTGGCGGTACTGGATGCGACCAAAGAAGAGTAATTCGACTCGAGCGGAACTACTCTTCGACGTCTGCCAGTAATGCTTCGAGCGCCTGGGTGCAGCCTTTCATTGAGATCACAGCCTGCTCAAAGTTGGTGTGCAGTGATGCTTCCGGCGCATCCAGTGCAAACTGATCAGTGGCTTTGCGGAGCCGACTGATTTTTTTGCGGAGCATCTTGAGATACGCGTCCGGATCATCCACGCGGGTTTCCAGTGCCCGCGAAGCATCAAAGACAGCCCGCGTGATTCCCATGAGCTCCGGGTAATCGTCGACTTCATCGCAGTGCTTGATAAACGTGCGCACCATCCAGGCATGCGCCAGGACCACCTGACTGCGCTCTACCAGTTCCTGTTTGCTGATCGACATGACGTCACTCTGATTGAAACTCAACGTCTTTCACCGGCGGGCACCTCGATGGTCCCGCACTTCATCGCTCTGAAAGTAACGCTTCAGAAGCAGACATGCAAGAGTGGGCTCAGCTCGAATCAGATGGCATGAGTGAAGTCGTCGCCGCGGTAGTACTCATAGAACAGACGGCCGATTTCATCGCTGAGTCGCGAGAGGTACTCTTTCTTGAACTTGGAGAACGTGACTTCCGAGGTCGCCCGCGGAGCCCTGAGCGGATAGAAGGACGTGATCTCTTTGCTGTAGAGTTTATCGCCTTCGCCGTTTTCATCCATTTCATAGACCGTGACCATCCCTTCGGCGCGACCACGGTAGAGGTCAGAACTGTTTTCTTCGTAGAGACTGTATTTATGCAGTTCGATATGAATCACGTATGTCACATCGAAGGCTTCGCCGATTTCTTCCGGCTTGTCCCAGTCCGGGTTCTCATCCATCCAGGCACGAATCCGATCAGGATTGACCATCTTCACTCCATGCTGATGCAACTGGAAGGTGGTGTACTTCGCCAGGTCGTTGTGAATGCCATCGAAGTTGTACTGCAGTTCCAGTGGTGCATAACAGACGATCGCGACGGTTACATCCTTGTCGGTCAGTGACTTTGAAGTCTGGGCATCGAAGTCCGGCTCAATCGAAGGCGGCCCCCCGATCAGGTAACCCAGCAGGATGAAATAGTTGCAGCCCGACAGCGTCGTACACAATATCAGCACCAGTGCCAGCTTGCTGACTGCCTGCAAAAACCGTTTATGAATACGTTGTTTCAACGAAAAACTGTTCATCGTGTGATCCTTCACAACTCCGAATTGATGTTCTGGTCTGCTGTCCTGCACCAAACTGAAAGTGACGATTAGTAAATTTCTTCACTGGAATGGTAGTTATAGAAGAAGCGACCAATCTGATCGGCGATGCGATCAAGGTATTTCTTTCTGAAGACTTTGGGAGATTCCTGTTCAATTGAGACCGGCATATGGCTCGGAAACTCTGAGGTGTAGTTGGTCTCGAAGACAGACAGTGCCCGGCGATACCCGTCGACATCCTGCACTTCATAGGCAGAGACGGTACCGTATGCTTTTCCGCGAAGCAGGTTCGGGCTGTTGGGCTCGCGGTAATCGAACTCGTCGATGTCGACGTGAATGATGTAATCGACCTCGAAGTTTTCCGCCAGTTGATCCACGTCGTTCCAGACGCCACCGTTGTCATCGAGCCAGGTCGCGACTTCACCGGTATCCTGAACCACGATTTCCCGACGCTTCAGATCGTAAGTAATCTGTTCCAGCAGATCGTAATTCAGGGACGGATAATCGGAACGGATCGATTCGGGAGTCGAACAGATCACCAGGACCTTTTTATGTTCTTCCGACAGATCGATGTTGGTCCGCCTGGTAAATTCGCAGGTGACCAGGGGATCGCCAAAGAATAATTTTCCGGCCATTACGCCCAGAGAACATCCGCTGGCCTCCAGACAGACCAGCGCCAGCAGCACCACGACGCAATAGCGTCGGGGAGTGGAGAGTCTGCTTTCGATCTGTTGTTTCAGTCGCATCATTTCAGCCATCCTTGGCATGAACCGCTAAGATTTGTTGTGATAGATTTGATTTGAAAGGCGGGTTCTCACGCGCTGATGTGGCGTAAGTATTAACATGTCATCCTGAAAGCCCACTCCATCACGGTGATCGAAGTCAGACCACAGATCAGCCAGAGCAGACAGAGTTCAGGATTGGAGATCAGCCAGAGCCGTCTGTGATACACACTGATCCAGGACCAGGGAATCATAGCCAGACAGACCAGTGCCAGAATCAACCCGGACGTATTGGCCTGGGCAGACTGACTTAACTGACCTCGAACAAAATGTGAAAAGGAAGTTGTCATCCCACAACTGGGACAGGGAATTGAGAATTGATTTTTGATGACGCAGGGTGCAAAACCGAGTTGTTGATGTGAACCGAAGCCTCGCGGATCCGGCTGAATTCGAATCGCAACCCAAAATCCGCCGATCAGAAACAGACTCCAGCAAATCAACAGCAGCCGCAGTTTCCATCCAATGGGCATGCCCGGATGTAATTCACGCAGCGCCGACAACAGCCGATTGTCTGATGTTCTGGCAGTGGGTTTGGAATTGAAATTCATTGTTGAGAATGAGAGAAGCCGAGGTTTATCAGTTCTATAATTTTACTGCAAGACCAGATCCGGAAAATGTCCGTCTGCTCCTCACAGGCTACCATTTATTGAGGCCCCGTCCAGATTCCCTCGTAGACTTCGACAGCAGGACCGGTCATATAGACTTCTCCCGCCTCGGCCCACTCGAGCCGTAAATCACCGCCGGGCAAGTGGATAAGCACATTTCGTTCAGACCGACCCGTCAAAACACCGGCCACCGCAGAAGCACAGGCTCCGGTGCCACAAGCCTGGGTTTCGCCGGAACCTCGCTCCCAGACGCGCATCTTCAGTTCAGAAGGAGAAACGACTTCGATGAATTCCGCGTTGACCCGATTGGGGAACATCGGATGCACTTCTACTTTCGGTCCGATGCCATGCACCCAGTGATCATTGAGTTCGTCAACGAAGGTAATACAGTGCGGGTTCCCCATGGATACACAGGTCACTTTCAGGCTCTGATCACCCAGATCCAGATCGGCATCGACCGGGGGATCGCCGGGGAGCAGCGTGGGAATCTCGGCGCTTTTGAGAATCGGCTGTCCCATGTTGACCCGCACCTGACTGACGCGGCTTCCCGCCAGTTCCAGGTCCAGATGCAGTACACCAGCACCGGTTTCGATCTTCAATGTCTGCTGTTTCGCGATCCCATGATCGTAAACGTACTTCGCGACACAACGCACGCCGTTCCCGCACATTTCCGACTCACTGCCATCTGCATTGAACATCCGCATGCGGGCGTCGGCTTTTTCCGACGGGCAAATCAGAATCAGTCCGTCCGATCCGATGCCTTTGTGCCGGTCGCTGACCGCCATCGCCAGGCTGGCAATGTCCTCTGGGAGGGACTCTTCAAAACAGTTGACATAGACGTAGTCGTTGCCGGCTCCGTGCATCTTGGTAAATTTCATCGTCGCTTTTCTTTTCTCTGATCTTATTCTTTTCTCTGATCTTATACAGGCTCTGGACAATTCCCGTCAGCCCTGGAATGTATTCTCTATTATTCTGGCGTTTTCAGCCCCAGAAAGATACTCCGCCGCAGGGCATTATCGCGTCCGGAAAACGCATCTTCGTTTCCGGGCAGGATATTTTCCAGCGTGGTGGCCATCATGTGGAACTTCGCATCCACATCATCTGCATAATGCACCAGCAGTGCTTCCGGGGTATGCGGGGCGATGGGCGAGCCCCATTCGGGCAGATTCTGATGCGAGACAATCATATGTTCCAGTCGCAGCAGTGTCTCAGGGCTGAGTTCCTCAAATTTTCGGGCGTGCTCCCGTACGAGATCGCGGCCCAGCAGGATATGGCCGATCAATCGTCCCGCTGGTGTATAGCTGGAGGCATGCGGTTTGTAATCGAGTTCGATCAGCTTGCCGATGTCGTGCAGGATGGCCCCTGCTACCACCAGAGATTTGTTCAGCGGCGGTTGCATCTCCCGGTAATAGTCGCTGTATTTGTCGGCCAGATAACAGGCGGTCCGTGTAACTGAAAGTACATGTTCCAGAAAGCCTCCGGTGAACGCATGATGATTTCTGCTGGCCGCAGCGATCACTTTGATCTGGTCTGCATATTCATCCAGGATGTCCAGCACCAGATCGCGCAAGGGTTCCTCGGTAATCTGTTCGCGGGCAATGTCCGTCAGCTCTGCAAACATCTCAACACTGGAGTAACGAGAACGTTTAAAATACAGGCCGGAGTCGAATCCATCCTCGGCGTCTTCGTCATTCACTGGACGAATGCGGTCAATGTCCAGTTGCGGACCGTACTTACTTTCGTCATAGCGGGCACGGACTTTGTAGAACTCCCCCTCGCTCCAGTTGGTCTCACAGTCTTCAAACCAGGTAGTGTCGCTCCAGATCATCGCGGTGGCCACTGTCGCATGGTCGCGGAACTGGACCCGAAAATAAGGTTTCCCGTCCCGCGTGTTGGAACGCTGCCGGGAAACAAGCAGGACAAAACTGTCCGCCATCTGTCCGGGTTCCATTTCACTCAACAGCATCACTTCTTTTGCGGTGTTCATATCGTCTGCCCTCAGTATGTGTTTCAGAAGATAATTTCTCTTCGCATTTTAGGGCCGAAGTGCCGTAAGTGCAAAAGAGGATGTTCAGTGTCCCTCACACAATACCAGACTTATTGCTCCACATATACGAATAGGAGTCCCTCTGTCCGAACCTGGCCTGGAAGCCCAAAACCCTTTCATTTCAGCACTTGAAAGGAGTCCCGCTTTGCGATAAATATATTTAAGACGAATCTCGCCTGTTTGATCAGATCTGAGCAAAATGCATCTCGGAAAAGATTGAAACCCTGCTATAATAACAGGAGCTCAATAACGGCAAACAGGCTCGCTCCTACCCGTGGTGAATTTCAGATTTTTGACCTGTTTTTGCCGATAAACTCAATGCGCGGGTCAAGCAACCAGACTTTTTTCAATTGGAGATTATTTTCCATGGCTGTCACAATTACTGAAAATGCTTCCAACGAACTGAAGCGTTTCAAAGAGAATTCCAATTACAGTGAAGATTCTCTCTTACGTATCGGGATCGTTTCCGGTGGTTGCAGTGGTTTCTCGTACGACTTTAAATTCGTTGAACCAGCTGAATACAACGAAGAAAACGATACCATTTCCGAACAACACGGAGTGAAAGTCGTTGTCGACAAGAAGAGCAGCCTGTTCCTCGACGGTACCACCGTAGACTACTACGAAGGCCTCGACAAACGCGGTTTCACATTCGATAACCCCAATGCTGTCAAATCCTGCGGATGCGGCAGCAGCTTCTCTGCCTGATTGAGTCTCTAACCGGGCTGACCCCCCGCCTCAATCCAGAGTATTCCGGATAAAGATTTTGCCGAGGAGCAGAGATTGCTCCTCGGTTTTCTTTGTTTTAGGACGCCGCTCGTTTACATTGATAGTACAGCAACCTGCGGCTCGCATTGACCGGTTAAGCGAATTCCGGTGAAAGGCTCCCGAAAATCACCATTTACGGGGGCATTCTCAGAGCCAGTCTGCGGCTTCCCACCGGAGTCCCCGGTCGCTATAACTCAGATTGTCGGTGCTGCTGAAACAGTTTACCGGCATCTTTAACCTGTTAGAGACAATCAACACGAAGGAAACGATCACAATGAAACTGGAAGGGCGAAATGCGCTCGTGACGGGCGCCTCCCGGGGCATCGGTCGAGGATGTGCGATTGAAATGGCCAAAGCAGGCGCCAATGTGGCGATCAATTATCGCTCCCATCCCGAAGAAGCGGAAGAAGCAGCTGAAGAAGCCCGCTCTTACGGCGTGAAAGCCATCACTGTCCAGGCTGATGTCTCTGATCAGGCCTCAGTCGAAGCCGCTGTGGCCAAGACTGTTGAAGAGTTTGGCAGTCTTGAGCTATTCGTTTCCAACTCTGCCTACAGCGATCGGGAACTGATCCTGGAAGCCGATATGGAAGGTTTCAAACGGACCATCGATGTGACCATGTGGGGTGCCTTTTTTGGCGTTCGGGCGGCTGCCGCCCAGATGACCAAACAGGGTTCAGGAGGCTCCATTGTCGTCATCAGCTCTCCGCATGCGGTCATCGCGATTCCGACCTCAGCCGCTTACAACATGGCGAAAGCCGCCATCGACCATATGGCACGTACCGCTGCCATCGAATTCGCTCAACATCGCATCCGTGTGAATACCGTCCATCCCGGCTGGATTGACACTCCCGGTGAGCGGAAGTTCTTTACTGATGAGCAGTTGCAGGCAGGTGCGGAAAACATCCCCTGGAAACGACTGGGAACCCCGAATGAAGTCGGCAAACTGGTGACTTTCCTCTCCAGTCCCGATGCCGATTACATGACCGGCGGTACTACCACGATTGATGGTGGAATCAGCCTGCCCTGGTGGTCCAATCGGGCCGAGGGTGCACAGTAAATCCGGCAGGGATTCCGGGCCAGAACCCAGTCAGGACCAGATGCCTCAACTCATTTAAAAATAATGACTTGAGGTTGCTCTGGTCCTGTTTATCCGGATCAGATACACTACATAGTCCCGCCTGAGACAGAATCAAGACCAGGATGCATTCAGAGCGCTCTTCTGATTTCCTGAAGATAAGACTAAGATTCTCTATCCGGAAACGAATTGCCCGAACCCAGATTTGACCAGGGAACTGCCCGAGGACCCCAGAATGGCTGACAGTCAAAATCAAATTGAATTAAAAAATCCGGCTGTCGCTGCAGTGCTCGGGTTCCTGATTCCAGGAGCAGGTCACTTTTACCAGGGCCGCACCTTTAAAGGAGCGATTTACTGCTTCTGTATTCTGAGCACGTTCTTCTGTGGAATGGCACTGGGCGACTGGAAAACGGTCTATTATCAGTCCTGGCAGGGGAAGCGGAATCTGGGTTACTTTGCCCAGGTTGGAGTCGGTCTGCCGGCCCTGCCCGCACTGGTACAGAACTCCCGGTTCCATAAACAGGCGGCGCCAGGCAACCTGGCCCGCAACGATCTGGATGCAGGCTATTTTCAGTCGCAGCCTTACCAGATGGATCTGCCACTGGAAGCTTCTTTTGAAGGAACGCTGCTGGATCGAGGCAATGACGGAAAAACCATCAGCGGTGTGCTGGAGGGCACCATCCGGTTGAAATCCATCGATGGTGAGTTCGGACCTGAGGTCAGAGGTGCCTTCGAGGGCACCCTGGACGGAAAACCGATTGACCCCCTGGAACTGGCGGATCCGATCGGAATCGGGCTGCCTCTGGGAGGAAATCAGCGCAGAGCCCTGGAGTGTGCGGTCATCCGCAAAGAGGGGGGACAGCGAACCGACACCGGACACATTGAAGGGAGTATTCCACGGCCTTTCCTGAACTGGTTCGAGATGCCACTCAGTGAAAGTGAGCTGGATGACATCAATAAAGAGCTGGGAAAACGGTATGAGTTTGCCGTCGTGTTTACCTGGATCGCGGGTCTCCTGAACCTGCTGGCGATCTGGGACGCGTTTGAAGGCCCTGCCTACGGCCGGGGAGACGAGGAGGAAGAAAAGCCATCCTCCGACAAAGAGCCTTCACCCGCCACAACGTAGACACCTATTCACACCACTCTCTCCATTTTAACATAAGCCAGAAAAGGCACATCAACATGTCTGTTTCACTTCTATTCGCGAACCAGGTTAATGCGATAGTTTACCTGATTCCCCTGTTGGCGGTGATCAGTCTGGTTTATAATGCGACCCGTTACGAGATTCCTGAAATTATTATCAAACGTTCGATACGTTTTTTCTTTACAGCAATCATCATCATGGGGGCCTTGATGACGTTGCTGGCAGTACTTTCCTGGAATCTGTGAACACTCAGGCACTGAGTGACATATCGAGTCAGGTTGACCCGCCAAAAAGCGATTTCGACTTCATAAAAAAACATCTTCAATTCTACAGATACAATTGCACTTTCAACTATTGTTGAGCATACTCAGACGATTGCGGGGTTATGGATTCCCTTTCTGCAATAGTTAGGTTGGGATTACTTTATGCAGATTAATGGACTAGCACTTACAGATATTGTAGATCTGGCAGATCACGCGGATCTGTTTGAATTACTGGATAATGAAAGTGTCTACACCCTTTCTCACCAGGGCGTAACGGCCGGGTTTTCCAGCGTGAAAGCCATTAGTCGTTCTACGGGTATTGAGACACGCCGCCTGCTGCAGCCCGATCTCTGTCCACTGGACATTGCGGTCGCGATTGCGGAGAAACTCCAGTTTCGCGTCGGCTTTGACTGGAACGAGTGTCCGGCAATTCTGCTCTGTCATTCACACACCAATAACCAGTCAGCCCGTCAGCTCTGCGATCAGCTTTCCGAAAAGCTGGGCGTACCGACAGAACGCTTCATCCCCTTCAATTATGGCTGTGTCGGCTTTGTACAACTCCTGAACCGGGCCGCACAACTGCTGCAGGAACTCCCCGAACGGGTACATATCCCGCTGCTCACGGTCGAAACCCCCGAGCACTGGCACGATTCGTCTGACAAAGCGTTCTGCGGCATAGTTTCCGCCGGCGCCACCGGCACCACCCTCTGGCGTGGACCGGGACACGAACTGCTGCACGTAGAGACCGCTGTCGAGATCATTCCTGAAGAACGTCGTAAACCCGACGTCCCTCTGTTCTGGACCGAACAAGGCGACATGTTCGATTTCCGTGGTCAGCCCGAGCATAAGCTTGTGATGCACATGGATGGGGAATCGGTATTCCTGAATGGCGTTGATTTCATGTTGAATGCCTGCCTGAAATCATATCACGAAGTTGCCGACGAACCCGGCCGCATCCTGATTGCCCCGCATCAGCCCAGTGGCAAGCTGCTCAAAGCGATGATTGCAGCCGCGAAGCAGGTACCCATCGAAGCCGACTTCCTGAATAATCTGCCCAACTACGGCAATTCCATCTCGTCGACAATCCCCACGATCCTGGCACGTCTGGAGCAGGTTGTCAGCCAGAACGGATATGAACCGGCCACACCCGGCGATCTGATTCTGTTGCCCGCAGCAGGGATTTGTATGGATCGCCTGACAGACGCCATGTGCATTGGTCGTGCCGCCATCCGCTGGCAGCCGGGTCGCTATCACGAAGAAGCCTGAAGCCTCTCTGAGAGGCTCTCAGGCAGCGTCTCGTTCAAATCCGCGGGTTCCAAAGGCTTCGCGACCTTCGATGATCGAGCCCTTGTCGAACCGCTTTCCGAAGTACAGCGCCTGGGCTGATTCGTCGCTGAGCACGGTTTCCGCGTCCCCACTGACGAGTACCTGCCCCGCACTGATGATATAGCTGCGGTCCGTAATGGTCAGTGTCTCACGTTCACGGTGGTCCGTCAACAGAATCGAGATCCCACTGTCACGCAGGTCGGCAATGATATCCTGAATATCATGAATCGTAACCGGGTCAATCCCGGTGAAAGGTTCGTCCAGCAGAATCAGTTCCGGAGAGCTGGCCAGGCAGCGGGCAATTTCCAGACGCCGACGTTCCCCCCCGGAGAGGGTCGAAGCAATCTGCTTCCGCTTGGCGGTCAATCCGAACTGATCCAGCAGTCGATCGACGGTCTCGCGTCGCTGACGGCGATTCAGGTCGAGGAACTCCAGGATGGCGTAGATGTTGTCTTCAATCGAGAGTTTGACAAAGACACTCTCATCCTGAGGCAGGTACCCCATGCCCTTACGCGCCCGTTTGTACATGGGCCAGGAGGTGACATCGGTATCTTCCAGGTAGACACGGCCCTTCGTGGGAGCAACCATTCCACAGGCCATGCGGAAGGTGGTCGTCTTACCGGCCCCGTTGGGTCCCAGCAGACCGACGATCTCGCCCCGTTCCACGAAAAAATCGACGCCGTCGACGGCCCGTTTACCCGGATAATCCTTGACCAGACCGACGCATTCCAGCAATGGCATCGTAGCCGTCCTCCTTGACGAAACTGCAACTCGAAAATTAACGAACACGGATTTTACTACATTCGAGGATCTGGCTGAATAGTGATTTTCAGCGGAATTCCCCGGCTTTAGCGAATGCGTTTCATGCGGGTAAAATTGGGGTAAAAGGGGAACGACAGCTTGGCATAGGGGTCCTTGGGATAAGATCCGGGAGCCGTCTGATGGTAGAAAAACCGTTTGAGCGGTCCCACATCGGGTGAGTAGCCGCGACCATCATTCATAAACGGAATTCCATGCGGCCAGTAGATCATGAAGGCTTTCCCGACCAGGGCTGTACGCGGGACGGCGTGACGACGTTCTGCCCCCCGGTCATTGCCCCACAAACGACTGTCGGCACTGCGGGCGGAGTTATCGCCGAGCACGAAGAATTCTTCATCAGACATTTGTGCAAACGTGACTTTCTGGTGATGATCTTCATACTCACGACTCCAGGCAGCCGGATCGTAGAGGAGCTCCCAGAGATGTTTATGCTCGCCTGGAATTTCCAGCTTCTGATAATACTCGTCCGCACGGTAGTAGATGTCTCTTTGCAGCAGCAGATGGGAGACGTTGAAATTGAGTCCCCGGCCCGCGATTCCCGCTGGTGCCAGGTCGCCTTCCCGTGGATCGTGTGTCGCTGTCGGCTTGTACTCTGACTTGCCCTGCAGTTCCACCAGATCCCCGTCAATCCAGAGACAGAGCCGCTGATCGACGTTCGCAAACATGATCTGATGAGCGCCCGCTCCCTGCAATGAGGTTTCGACGGTCGTTAATTCGGTCTCCACCGGTTCGGGGTTGGGATAATCTTCCACGTAGTAGAGGGTCGCTTTGCCGGTCTTTACGTCAAACTTGACGCGGTAATGCCGATCGCCGCGCATCAGTTCCACGAACAGTTCTCCTTCGGCATTCTCGATCTCTACATCGAAACTGAGTGTGAGATCCCCGACCCAGAAGGCAGCGTCGTAGATGTAATATCCCTCGGTGGTACCCCCGGTGTAGCTGTTATAGGCGGTAAAATCACTGATCAGTCGGGGCCGGGGAGGAGAGGACAGGATCGACTGCTGAAACAGTTCCGGGTTTTCCTGGAGCAGAGCCCACTCTGATGTCTGAGGCACCACATGCTGATAGCGCAGCCATTCCAGTTTCGCGTCAGCCTGCTTGAGGGATTCCCCCTGATATTGATAGGCCCGCGATTCCTGATCGATCACCCAGTTGGACTTGCTCAGCCTCTGGAACTTCGTCTCGCCGGCGGCTACCTGCTGCATGGGAGACCAGCGTTCGGGCCAGCCATACTGCAGAATTTCGCGGGGTGGATAATCATCATCATAGACCAGTTGCTGAACCGTCAGCTGTTTTTCCAGGTTGTCTTTGCGGAGAATCTGAAACGGTTCCTGATCGCTTTTGCGGGCGTAAACATCGCCGCGGGAAATCTGGATTTCCTCGCCAGGCAGTCCGACCAGGCGTTTGATGTAATTGGTCTGCGACGCCTCCGGATATTTGAAGACAATCACATCCCAGCGATCAGGATCGCCGAACTCAAAGGGGAATTTATTGACGATTATCCGATCCCCGGTAAACGGCATCGCTTCCCGCAGGTCAGCATAGTAGCGACAGTTGGGACAGAGCGCACCGGTCACTTTTAAATCGGGTCGGTAATACTCTGTCTTCTCAATCAGTTCATCACTGGCACCGACGGCATATTTGACGCCACATGAAGGACAGGTCAGCTCCTTGTGCCGACCGTAGAGTGTGGGGGCCATGGAACCGGTGGGAATGACGAACGCTTCAGCCGAATAAGCCCGGAACACAAATGCGAACACCAGCGCAATAATGATCGATTCGATCGTATCGCGGACTTCATTATGGCGGGAACGAGGAGTTTCGGACTCAGCCTGTTTTTTCTCAGCCCGTTCTGCCAGAAATGTTTTCAGCTTTGATTTCTCGATTTTTTTGGTCATCAATGCCAACCTGTCAATTTATCGCATGCGAAAGCGGAACCAGCTTTGTTCGCCCGTTCCCATTATTCGCCGTTCGCGCTGGTTTATGGGCGTTTTTCTTCAAATGAGACGAAAAATGATCATAAAGAAAACCAACCCCTGATCA
Organism: Gimesia sp.; assembly: GCF_040219335.1. Taxonomy (NCBI): domain Bacteria; kingdom Pseudomonadati; phylum Planctomycetota; class Planctomycetia; order Planctomycetales; family Planctomycetaceae; genus Gimesia; species Gimesia sp. The sequence goes on from NZ_JAVJSQ010000014.1 coordinate 246,711, forward strand.
GTGAATATAGCGAATCCGGGAGAAATCTGGAATGCGTATGTGTCCGATATGATTCCCGAATTTGACTTCCCCCTGCCGGGAGGGGAGATGCACCAGAAAAGGCTTACCCAGCAGGTACTTGCGATCCACCTTGCCATCCGCCCAGCTCCGACTGTCCAGCGATACCGGGCTGTTATCTCCCAGTACGAAATAGCTGCGTTCGTCGAGCTCGTAGGGCTCTTCCACGCCGTGCAATCCCTTGCCGCGGGTGTAGTGAATATCGCGATATAACTTCAGATCGGCTACCTGGACTCGTGCCCCCTGACAGCCAAAGCGAACCGGCTCGCGGATCTCCTTCCGCGGGGTGGTACTCTCAGAGAAGAGCAGCGGCTGATAGAGCAGCTTTCCATCGACGGCACACAGAACCTGGCGATCCATGACGGACATCTCGAGCCGCACGGGGTCGGAACGGAACGCGTCATGCAGGGGTTCGCTGCGGAGTGGCTGCTGCTGGTCGTCGACCCAGAGTGACACCTGCTGCTGGGCGAAGTCGATCAGCGTACGAAACTGATGCTGTCCATTCTGCATTTCGACCGCGAAGGCCCCTTCCCTCCCGGAGACCTGCAGCTGACACTCAAACATAAAGTCATGCACGGGAATCGCTTTCTGATTCTCCACGCCCGAATTATAAGCGTAATCATCGACGACCGGAGCCACATGCGATTTCTCATACAACAGTGCCAGCGCATAACGGAACTCTTCATCCTCGGACTGGTTTAACCACCGCTGGCAGTCATCGGGGGAGAGTGCCCCATGACAGGTGAGCTGCTGTTTCTGTTCATCGTAGTGCACTGCGCCGATTACCGGTTCCGGCAGATCCACTTCTGCGGGCCAGGCTTCCAGTGGGACGCTTGTTTCGTGGTGTCCCCCCTGTCGGATCCAGTGCTGGTATTTTACCCACGACCAGTGTGATTCCGCCAGAGGATTGTCCTGATCGGCGGTATGCACAAAGCCGTGCTCACGAGGCGACCAGCGGTTGCTCGCCCCGCCTGCGTCGTCATCTACTTCCACGGGCATGAAACGGGGCTGGAAAAAATCGTCGTCCTGGGGCTGATAGCGATTGTCATACACGAGTTGCCGCACCGCGCGTTGCGTTTTCAATTCTTTCCGCTGTATCTCACCGTTGACGTAGAGATCCCCCTGCTTGACCTGCACCTTTTCTCCGGGCAGTCCCACAACCCGTTTGACATAAGCCTGGGTAGGTTTGATCGGATTCTGAAACACGACGACCTCCCAGCGGCGGGGTGGTTTCAGATAGTAGGCGTGTTTGAAGACCAGCAGCTGATCACCTTCGTTGCGGGGCACGTGGGTCAGATCAATGGAATTCGTATTGCAGTTGGGACAGGTCGCGTACTCGCCCACACCCGCGTTGAGATCAGCCTCTCCGGAGGCTCCCTGGAAACGGTTTGCGGAAACCGATTCGTCGTAGGCGACTCCGTAAGTAAACGAATAATGACAGCGGGGACAGGTAACCTGTTTGTGATAACCCAACAGTGATGGGGCCATCGAGCCCGTTGAGATCATATAACCTTCCGCTTCGAAGGTCCGAAAGAGAATCACGGCGATTGCGAGTGCGACCACAGACTCCACCACCATCCGCATCAGGCTGGTTCGCTCGGGAACTTCTTCTGTGCTGGAATCGGTTTGAAGGGATGATTGGTGCATCGCAACTTACAACAGAAGACAGTGAATTCAGCTGAACCCGAGATCCAGCCAGCGGTAATCAGGGGTCTCATTTTAATAGATCCTGCAGGGCTCTGGAAATAGCGGTTCACTGTCTCCCTGCACAGATCGCTGCATTTCTTTCGTAGAAACAACAGTGATGATCACCAGCAGCCAGTGAGACGAGCAATTCAGCTCTGATCTGACTTTAAAACATGGAATTGAAACCACTTAGCCCACAAAGCAGAACAGCAGCAGCATGCAGATCCAGATCACGCCCAGGAAATGCCAGACAACCGAGCAGGCATGGACGCCCCAGTGATACTCATGGTCGTACTCGTAGAGATAGGCTTTGTAAATCACATAACCGAGTACACCAAAGGCCACGATGAAATGCACCGCGTGCAGCAGCACGAAGGCAAACAGCATGCCGTAGCTGCTGAGGTAGCGATACGAATCCTGGGCCGGGTCGAGTGAGAGCAGCAGTTCGCCGTGCTGGCTTAAGACGTTCATCAGTCCCAGGGTCTGGATCACAAAGAAAGCGCCGCCGAGCAGGAAGGTGAGGTTCAGGCAGTTGCGAAACTGTTGCTGCTTTTCCAGCCGGACGTAATACAGTGAGCGGTGAATGGTAATACTGCCCAGGATCAGCAGCGCGGTGCTCAACCAGAGAATCGGAGGGATCACCAGGTTAATGGGCTGGGATGCCTGGGCCATGCTGGTGCGTACAACCACGTAGGCCAGCAGTCCTCCGACGAACAGAACCGCGATGCTGAAGAGGAAGATGGCCAGCCCGAAATCCCGCTGACTGAGTCGGTCGCGGGATGTGAACAACATCGCGCAACGATCACGAATTGAGCGGCTCCGGTAAGTAGGCATGCTGACCTGCCATCGCACTGAAAGCGAAAAACGAAACGTGGAATATCAGAACTGAGCCTCCTGTGGCTCAGTTCTATTTTCTGTCACAGCCCGGGCAAATTCAAGATTACTTCTTATCAGCGGCTGGCTTTTCAGGAGCCGGCTTCGACTCTGCTTCAGGAGCTTTCTCAGCCTTCGCCTCGGGAGCGGCCTTTTTTTCGGCTGCTTCAGGGGCTGCCGCTGGTGCAGCCTGCTCGCCAGCCGGGGCAGCGGGCGCGGGTGCAGCGGTTGGTGCAGCTTCTACTGGTGCGTTATCTTCCTGGAATCCCTTGACGTAATTATCGTAAGCATGCGAATCGAGGAGGATCATACAGAGGAAGAAGGCCGCAAAACAGATCGAGAAGAAGAAGGTGATGCGGTTCAATGGTTTGTCGTACCAGAGGTGCATAAAGATGAAGACCACCAGGGATGCCTTCGCTGTCGCGATCGCCATGGAGACAATCACATCCAGGCTGCCGGTATCGTACTTGGCAGCTTCCACGGTCACGATGGTCAGAAACACCAGGGCCAGGAAGACACCGACCAGCACTTTTACCGGAACGATGTGTACGTGGCAGCTCTGAGCTTCTTCTGCGTGAGCATCACTTTCAACATGATCTGACATGATGAATTCTTTCGTCTCTTTATCTGTTTCACTTCGAAGTGGCGAACCACTCCTTGAGGAATTACTTGGAATATCAATGACGCTAGTTGATCAGGTACAACAGCGGGAACAGGTAGATCCAGATGAGGTCAACCAGGTGCCAGTACAGACCGACGAAATCGACTGCACCAAAATAGTAAGTTGTGAAGGCACCGTTGACCGTCCGCACAATCAACCAGCTGATGGCGATCATACCACCGATAATATGGATGGCGTGCAAGCCGGTCATGCAGAAGTAAACACTGAAGAAGGTACCGGCCAGTTTGGGCTCAGGCACTTTCTCAGTCTGCTCGGCATATTCAATGGGAGCAGTTTCTGCCATCTGGATTTCCTGTTTGGTGGGCTCTTCATGATGACCGAAGGCATGATAGCCGATGCTGGCATAAGCACCGAGCTGCATTCCGACCGCGGAGACCAGGAAACAACCGGCGATGGTCGCCAGATTTTTCTTATTCGGATTTTTAATGAGTGCTCCGAAGGCAACACCAGAGAGTACGATAACCACCCAGAGAACGAGGGTCATGTAAGACAGTGTGGCCTTGGTTTTTTCGAAGAGCGTGTCACCTTCGTTGTGACTTTCTTCAGCGTGTGCTTCCTCTTTTTCAGCTTCGATGGCTTCGGCTTCGAGGGCAGCTGCCGCTGCGGCTCCGGGAGCCTTTTCCGGATCGACATGCTCTTCACCGTGGTGTTCCGGGCTGACATAAGCACCAGCCCAGAGCAGACCGTGGTGTGCTTTCTCGGTGTATTCAAAGGATTTGACACCCAGGAAGATCGCTGCACAACCCAAGGTGATCACCAGACAGGTCAGCAATCCGCGTGTCTGTCCCAGCTGGGCACAACGGACGCCCCAGGCCATGGTCAGACTGCTGAAGAGCAGTACGATGGTATTAGCTGCCCCGAGGGTCGTATCCAGGAACTGGCTGGCATAGACAAAGACCTCAGGGTGCAGTGAACGATAGACGGCATAGAAGCCGAACAGACCGCTGAAGAACAGCACTTCAGTGACCAGGAACAGCCAGATACCCAGTTTACCGGTATCGAACTGCTGCTGATGCGAGTCGAAGTGATGCGCCAGCCGGGGATCATGGTGCTCATGATCGTGGGCGTCTGAATGTTCGTCTGTTGTGGTGGTGGCCGCGGTATTCATTAAGCTTCTTTATCTCCTGATGCGGTCACAGATTGCTTGTTATCCCCCTGACATTCAACGGGAACGTATCCTCCGATTTCCTCGTTGTAAACCACCGATTCCATGATGTAGGGATCGCCGGCCAGGGGAGGATGATCGAAGTTATTATGTGGTGGTGGTGAAGAGCACTGCCATTCCAGGGAAGCTCCTCCCCAGGGATTCGCAGGTGCTTTCTTGCCACGGTATACCGAGTAAATCAGGACACCAGCCATCAGGGCCGAACTCAGTCCCAGCAGGTAGGCACCACAGGTAGACATGATGTGCAGACCCTGGAATTCTTCCAGGTAAGTGTAGTACCGGCGAGGCATACCCCGGGTTCCCAGCAGGAACTGTGGGAAGAAGGTCAGGTTGAAGCCCAGGAAGACCCCCAGGCAGGCGATCCGTCCCCAGGTCTCGCTGAACATCTTACCGCTGATCTTAGGCCACCAGTGGTGAACTGCGGCGAACAGACCGACCAGCGAAGACCCCATCATCACGTAGTGGAAGTGAGCCACTACGAAGTAGGTATCGTGCAGGTGGACGTCGGTGGCGAGTGTTGCCAGGAAGAGCCCGGTCAGACCACCGATAGAGAAGATAAAGATAAACGCCAGACCGTAGCACATCGCGGTGGTAAAGCGAATCGAACCTTTATACATCGTGGTCAGCCAGTTGAAGACCTTGATCGCCGAGGGAATCGACACACTGAAGGTAATCGCACTGAAGATCACAGCCACAACCCGAGACTGACCGGAGACAAACATATGGTGTCCCCAGACGAGGAAGCCGAACATGGCGATCGCGATACTACTGTAGGCGATGAACCGATATCCGAAGATGTGCTTGCGGCTGTGGACGGCGATCACTTCACTAACCACACCCATGGCCGGCAGAATCATCACGTACACAGCAGGGTGTGAGTAGAACCAGAAGAAGTGCTGGAACAGCACAGGGTCACCCCCGAGTGCCGGATCGAAGATCCCGATGTGGAAAGCCCGTTCGACGATCAGCAGGAGACCGGTGATCCCCAAAACGGGAGTTGCCAGAATCTGAATCAGTGCGGTTGCATACAGAGCCCAGAGGAACAGGGGCATTTTGAACCAGGTCATTCCGGGAGGACGCATCGTGTGGATTGTCACGATGAAGTTCAGCCCGGTAAAGATCGAACTGAAACCCAGAATGAAGACCCCCAGCAGGGCCGTGATCACCGCGGTGCTGGTGGTGACACTGTAAGGTGTGTAGAAGGTCCAGCCGGTATCCAGTCCACCCAGCACGATCGCTGCGAGGAAGAAGGCGGCCCCGAACATCCAGAGGTAAAAGCTGCCCAGGTTCATGCGGGGGAAGGCCACATCTTTGGCCCCCAGCATCACCGGCAGGATGATATTCCCGATCGCTGCCGGAACCCCGGGGATGATCACCAGGAAGGTCATGATCGCCCCGTGCAGGGTAAACATCTGGTTGTAGGAATCGGGTCCCATCAGAACTCGGTCAGGTGAGAGCAGTTCCGTACGCAGCAGGACTGCGAACAGGCCCCCCAGGAAGAATGAGCAGGTCACCCCGATCAGGTACATGATACCAATGCGTTTATGATCGAGTGTGAAGAACCAGCTCTTCCAGCCACTGGAACAGTTCAGGTAATTCAATTCACGGTATTGAATCGGGAAATTTGATTTTGGATCGGAGGAGTCAACTACAGTTGCCATCTTCCAGCCTCCTGAATGATTTCAAATAATGTCGGATCGGCGATCCGGAAACACGATCGAGAACCAGGTTCTCACTTTGATTTATTGTATCAGCGACGTCAGTCGCCCGTTTTACTTCTGAGCTTCGATAAAGGCGATAATCGCCGTAATGTCCTGATCGGTCAACTGACCTTTAAAGGTCGGCATAATCGGTCGGAATCCGGCCACCACCTGGGACTGGGGTTCCAGAATGGACTGACGGATGTAATTCTTATCAGCCACCCCGGTACTTCCGTCTGCAAACTTACGCTCACTACCAAACAGACCTTTGAAGGTCGGTCCGTTTTTGGGTGTGCCGTCCAGTGAGTGACACTGGATGCAACCACGACTTTTGTAGAAATATTCACCCGCTTCGACCGGTGTTTTATTTTTGTGAATGTCAGAAGCCTGCTGCAGCCACTTGTCGAAGTCGCCACGGGTTTCATGTACGATCACTTTACTGATCATGTTAGAGTGTTTCTGACCACAGTATTCGGCACACATCAGCGGGTATTCACCGGCTCGTGTGGCTTTGAACCATTCCTGGGTGTAACGCCCGGGAACGACGTCCATTTTAGTCCGGAATGCGGGAACCCACAGACTGTGGATCACGTCGTCGGAAGCCATGGTCAGCGTGACGTTTTCCCCTTTGGGAATGTGCAGTTCGCTTTCGATCCAGCCGTTGGGATACTGAAAGGCCCAGGACCACTTCTTGGCAATCACGTTGATATCGTAAGAGTCACTGGGAGGCGTCCGCATATCGATGTAGCCGGTGAAGCCAACCCAGAACATCACAATCGTGAGCAGTGTCGGGATCACGGACCAGGAAAGTTCCAGCGTCAGATTGTGTGTGCTGGTCTTTTCGGCTTCGACACCAGGTCGATGGCGGTATTTGACCATAAACAGCACCATCAGACTGACAATCAGTACGAAGAAAAACGTACAGACATACAGAATGAAGAAGTAGACAGAATCGCTGTGTTCTGCCACTGTTGAACCTTGCGGCGGGAACCAGAACCCGGCATCGGCATTTGCTAACATGTTAGGGATGAATAGTTTCATCTGCATTCACACAATCAACTGTTGAGTGTTAAATAATTTCAGGTATTAACCAGAACTGATTAAATCACAATATCGCTAATTTTCGGGAGCCGAGAAGTGCCTCGTCTCCTGTGGAACCTCATGAGTCTGGGCATCGCCTGTCTCCAGAACCTGCCTGCCCTTACGTCCCCTCCAGTAGGGAATCAGAACGACAGTCAGAATGAAGACGGTGGCAAAGCCGCCGATTTTCATGATATTCCGTGCGGTCGGAGCATACCGACCACTGTCTGCATCGTAGTGAAAACAGAACAGTAAAAAACGATCAACGGTGGAACCGATTTTACCTTCTGACGCTTCCACCAGCGCCAGTTTCAGGGTCTGTTTCGGAAAATTAATTCCGTATAAGTAACGGGAAACGCGTCCATCGGGAGTGCAGACCAGCAGGACTGCCGGATGGGCATATTCCTGGCGTTCCGCCACATACTGATATTGGACTCCCATCGCATCCGCTAATTTATCGATGGACTCTTGCCGACCACACAGAAAATGCCAGCCTCCGGCAGTTCCCGCACGATCGTATTCTTTAAAGTATTTCTGTCTGGTCAGGTTGGCTCTCTGGTAAGTCTCTTTAGGATCGATACTCACCGAAACAAAATCATATTGCTCATCCGCAGACCACTCCAGATCCTTCAGTCCCCGAACCAGTGCCGTCAGTTGCAGAGAACACAACATGGGACAGTTGGAATAATTCAGCGAGAGGATAACCGGACGGTCTTTTTTAAAGTAGTCGCCCAGGGTTACCGGTTTCCCGGAACTATCCTGAAATTTGAGATCCAGAGGCAATTGAGTATCCAGGTGCTCAATGACGTCCAGTTTCTCGATACTTTTAGGAGCTTTTTCCATCCGGTCCGCCTGCACTGGCAGGACACTCAGTCCCCAGACAAACAGGGTCAGGATGGAGGTGTGCAACGGTTTCATGGCGATTTGTTTTTGTTTTTCTTTTGTTTCTCTTGTTCCTCCTGAACCACGAACTCCATAGCCCGATCAATGGGCACGGCTGCAATATTCTTATCCTGATCAATCCAGCGGTATTCCGACAAGGCAGCGGCCTGGTTTGCCAGGACGCTGTCCGAAGTCACTTCCGGCACCTCGATGACTTTGACTTCCGTTTCCGATTTCTCGAACGAGTAGCTCAAAGCGGCGACAGCGAATACCGTGAAAAAGGTAATGATGGTTCCAACGACGCCGACAAATGCGATCATCGTCGTATCGAGGTCATCATAGGCTGCTTTATGACTCGACATAATTTTATCTCTTATCCTAAAAGTGGCTGATCTGAGTAACCAGGCTATGTTTAAATGTTATGAAACTCGAGCGATTCTTCCAGACGCGGGTCACGAACCGGCATGATTGATTTGCCAGCGGACAGCTTCAGAATGGTCGCCACAAAGATTCCGCCGACTCCAATTGTACAACAGACGTTGATCAGGATCATCGGGAACGAGACTGCCGGATCCATTCCATCAAAGGCCAGGTTAGGCATCACGAGCCAGAAGATATCAACCCAGTTCATGATCAGCAGGTAAACGGCCCAGAAACAGAGAGTCTTGGGGTTTCGCTTCATCCAGCGTGACATGAAGAAGACAAAAGGAATTGCAAAGTGTCCGATGACCAGCATCAGCGATACAGTTCCCCAGCCATTTGTCTGACGGGGCAGGAAGAAGGTGGTTTCTTCAGGAATATTCGCATACCAGATCAACAGGTACTGGGAAATCGCGATGTAAGCCCAGAAGCAGTTGAAGGCAAACAGCAGCTTACCAACATCGTGCAGGTGTTCGACGGTCACAAGTTCGTTGAGTAACCCTTTGCTACGCAGGAAGACCAGACTGATGGCCAGCACACTGAAGAACCCGACCAGACCAGCGGCGAAGTAGTAGACGCCGAAGATCGTACTGAACCAGTGAGCGTCCAGCGACATGATGAAGTCGAAGGCGGCAAAGGTCAGCGTGAACGCATACAGCAGGATTGCGGGACCACTGCGACGCTCCATGAGCAGCGTCAGTTCCGGATCACCAGATTCATCCTGTGCCAGCGATTTGTTCAGGAAGAACCGGGCCAGAAAAATCCAGGAAGCGAAGTAAATCACATAGCGAATCGCAAAGAAGCCGTTATTCAGGTAAGGCGCTTTATGCTGTAGTAGAGTATCTTGAGCTACGTTCTCTGCACTGGCCCACTTGTAAAGCGTATCGTTGCCAGTCAGAGACAGCAGCACGATCGGCAGGACCAGAACAGCCATCGGAATCACACCCAGGGAGAGAAATTCCGAAATACGCCGCAGGACCACACTCCAACCGGCCCGGGTCAGCTGCTGAATCATCACGAAGAACAGCGCGCCCAGTGAAATACTCAGGCAAAAGAATGTGCTCTGCAGGTAAGAGAAAGCAAACAGATCCCAACCGTGATTGAAGACCAGCCCCAATACGAACGCTACCGGCAGCAGGACAGAGCAGCCCAGAGCGATCTTCAATGGAAGCGGCCCCAGTTCATCCAGGGTTTGCACAGTAATCTTTTTGTCAGCGTCGTGTGAGGTTTGCATAACGTTTCTTGTTTTACAACGAGATAATATTCAACAGTGAATTATAGAGGAAACCTGTTATTTGGTGTCCCGAAGTTTTCGTTTTTCATCATTTGTCAGGGTATCTGCGTCGACCTGATGGCTCTTCTGCAGGGCCTTCAGATAGAGCACAATCGCCCAGCGATCTTCCGGCGGAATCTGCGGCCCGTAGGCAGGCATTTTGCGAACACCGTTGGTGATCGTGTGGAACAGGCGTCCCACAGGCTGTTTACGAACATTGTCGGTATGGTAAGAAGCCGGGCGTACCCAGGTTCCCTGCTGCAGATCCATGGCTCGCAGGGTCACCAGACCATCACCTTCCCCACCCAGACCGTGACAGACTGAACAGTAAATCTGGTAGCGTTCTTTACCCCGAGCCATCATCTTATCGGTGACGGGGATCGGAAACTCGGTAACCCATGGCAGGTTAGCCAGTTTGTCTTCTGCTGCTGCCTGAGCGTCTGCATTAGCTCCTTCTGCTGGTTTTGCTTCAGCCGGTTTCTCTTCATCGGCTTTCGCTTCGTCCTGGGCGGCGATTGTAATCACATCCTGATCTTCCGGCAGAACTTTCAGACCGTAGAAGAAGGGAATATTGTCATCTTTATACTGACCACGGGGAATCGTACCGGGGATGTGCGGACGCATTTCACGTCCGTCGCCGAAGATATTCGTGGTATTCTGTGTTTTCAGTTTGGGCTGGAAGTCCATATCGGGGATGATATGGATCCGCGGATTATCGGTCACAGTGGACCGTTTGTAGGCAACCAGGGCGATCGGCATCAGCATCAGGACGCCAAACAGGCTCAGGCCCAGTTTCAAATTCCGCGGCAGTTTCGGTGATTCGACATCTGACCAGAATTCTTCCATATGGTTAGGATTGAGCGACTTCACGAATTCCCCGGTATCGATTTCGGAGAACTTGGGATCGCTGGCATCCATACTCAGGAAGAAGCGGTCGTTGGTTGCACGACGGAAGGCATCCGATTTGAAAATCGGGTTGTAGAGTTTGGGCAGCTGGTTCAGGCCGAGCATACCGAAGAAGGCACCGAAGGCAGCCAGCAGAACCGAGAGTTCGAACATGATCGGAATACAGGCCGGAATACTGAAGAGCGGCTTACCACTGATCAGGAACGGGTAATCAACGGCGTTCATCCAGTACTGCATGCTGATCGCAATGGTACCGCCGGTCAGACCACAGGCAGCCACGATCCAGGGCAGAATCGTGTATTTGATGCCCATGGCTTCGTCGATCCCGTGAACCGGGAACGGGGTATGGGTATCCCAGCGATTGTAGCCGGCATCGCGCACCTTCCGGGATGCTTCCATCAAGGATTCCGGATCATTGAACTCGGCCAGCAACCCCAGGAGTTCGGGTTCTACTTTGTTCTCAGCTGGATGTTCGATCGTGGTCGCCATAATTTCTTTATTCATACTCATGTTTTATACCGTATCAAAATACAGTCTGACAGCCGTTCTGATTGCCTCTAGTCTTTGATCTCTGGCTGATAATCGCCATGACCGTGGGGTTCATGATAAACACTTTTGACTTCTGCCATCGCCACCATCGGCAGGAATTTACAGAAGAGCAGGAACAGCGTCATGAACAGACCGAAACTTCCGATCAACATTAACACGTCAACAATAGTCGGTTTGAAGTAACCCCAGCTGGAAGGCAGGAAGTCGCGGCTCAGTGAGGTGACGGTAATCACGAAACGTTCGAACCACATACCGATATTCACAAAAATACAGACCACAAAAATCATCCACGGCGTTGTACGGATTTTCTTAATCCAGAACAGCTGCGGGCTGATTACGTTACAGGAAACCATGATCCAGTAAGCCCAGGCGTAGGGACCGAATGCACGGTTGATGAAAGCGAATGTTTCATAGCGGTTACCGCCGTACCAGGCGATGAAGAATTCCATGGCGTAGGCATAACCGACCATGGTTCCGGTGGCGATGATCACCTTGGTCATGTTTTCCAGGTGACGGTCGGTCAGCAAGTCTTTGATTCCGCAGATGGATCGTACGGGAATCATCAGTGTCAGCACCATGGCGAAACCACTGAAGACCGCACCCGCGACGAAGTAAGGCGGGAAGATCGTGGTATGCCAACCGGGCAACTGCGAAACGGCAAAGTCGAAACTCACGATGGTATGCACACTGAGCACCAGCGGCGTTGCCAGAGCAGCCAGGAGCAGGTAAGCCCGCTCGTAGCGGTGCCAGTGACGGGAAGAACCGTTCCAGCCGAGAGAAAACAGTCCGTAACCGAACTGAGCAATTTTATTTTTGGCCCGGTCACGCAGGGTGGCCAGGTCGGGGATCATCCCCATGTACCAGAACAGCAGCGACACGGTAGCGTAAGTAGAAACCGCGAACACGTCCCACAGCAGCGGGCTGCGGAAGTTCGGCCACATGGCCATCTGGTTCGGAATCGGGAAGAGCCAGTAAGCCAGCCAGACACGACCGATGTGAATCCCGGGGAACAGACCCGCACAGACCACAGCGAAAATCGTCATCGCTTCGGCAGCACGGTTGATCCCGGTACGCCAGTCCTGCCGGAAGAGGAACAGAATCGCGGAAATCAGCGTACCAGCGTGACCAATACCGACCCAGAACACGAAGTTCACGATCGGCCAGCCCCAGAAGACAGGACTGCGGTTACCCCAGACACCAACACCGGTGATGATCAGGTATCCCACCAGCCCAAACAGCATACCCATCAGCGCGGCGGAAGCGGCCAGTGCCACGTACCAGCTGAGGGGAGCCTTACACTCGGCCAGCCGACAGACGGCATCCGTGATGGTTCCGTAATCATGTGCACCGGTGACGAGCGGAGTACGTTTGCCGGGAACTTCCGTTGTTGTGTCAATTGGCTCGGATGCTACTGAAGCCATAGTTCCAGTTCTTTACTTTATAAAATCAAACGGATTGGTAATTCGTTTTGTCACACAGCAGCAGAGAGTTTCTGCCGCCCTGCTCCACCCTTAATGTTTCTCACTCTTTTCGTGCTTCTCATCATGTTCATGATCGCCGTGACCGTCGGCTTCAGCATGCTGTTCGCCATGACCGTGACCATGAGGTTCCGGAACCGGAGGTGCCAGTGACGGATGTGGATTCGAAATCCGGGCCATGTAAGAAGTACGAGGTTTGACATTCAGTTCCGAGAGTGCCGTGTAGGTCCGCGGATTTGCATGGGCCTTGGCAACGCGGCTGTTTTCGTTATTCAGGTCGCCAAACTCAATCGCCTTGGCAGAACAGGCCTGCTGGCAGGCGGTGACGATTTCGCCATCTTTGATCGGCCGCTGTTCGTTCTTGGCTTCGATCTGAACGGCTTTGATTCGCTGCACACAGTAAGTACATTTTTCCATTACACCACGATGACGTACCGTGACTTCCGGATTCAGCACCAGGGCCTGCAGCTTGCCGCGTGGCTCTTCGTAAACCTTGTTGAAGTTGAAGTAGTTGAAGCGACGTACTTTGTAAGGACAGTTGTTCGCACAGTAACGGGTACCGACACAGCGGTTGTAAACCATGTCGTTCAGACCTTCGTCGGTGTGCACGGTCGCAGCGACCGGACAAACCTGCTCACAGGGTGCCAGTTCGCACTGCTGACAGAGCATCGGCTGAGTCGCTACGCCGGGATTGTTGACGTCGTCACCGGTGAAGTAGCGATCGATTCGCATCCAGTGCATTTCGCGGCTGTTGATGACCTGTTCACGACCGACGACCGGAACGTTGTTCTCTGCCTGACAGGCGACGGTACAGGCATTACAGCCCACGCACTTGGAGAGGTCGATCGACATCCCCCAGGCGTGACCGTCGTAAGACAGTTCTTCCCAGGGTGACTTGAGAGGCGGATGGTGTGTCCGATGTTCGGCGAAGTCGGGATATTTTTCCCACTCGCCCAGAGTACCTTCCCGGACCAACTGACCGACGCGGCCCAGGACTTCGTTGCCGCCAACGGTGTCGATGGCATGGTGATCCTGGGTGACAGCGAGCTCGTACTCCTTACCGGTGTCTTCGACTTTCAGACCGGTCTTGAAGTTCATCGCGCCCTTAGCCTGCAGTGCAGCCACGTTCTCACCAACAGGTTTCACATCGCGAGCGACATCTCCGCCAACCAGACCGGCGGCGGTACGACCGTAGCCCAGAGCGACGGCAACCGAATTCGGAGCCTGACCAGGCATCACGTAAACGGGCAGCTCCAGTGACTTTCCATCCAGGATCAGCTTGACGACAGAACCGAATTTGACGCCCAGGTCATCGGCGGTCTTCGGAGCAATCAGGGCTGCGTTGTCCCAGGTAATCTTGCTCAGGCTGTCGGGAGTTTCCTGCAACCAGCCACTGTTGGCGAAGCGACCGTCATACAGTTTCGGGCTGAGATAGAAGACCAGCTCCAGATCTTCGTCGGAAGTTTCAACAGCCTTGGCAGCGGGCAGGTCTTTCACTTTGGGAGAGACTGCAGGCAGCGATGTGCCTTTCACGAAACCATCGTGCACCGAGCGACGCCAGGAAGCGTTGACAGCCATGGAATCCAGCGAGCCCTTAACGGCTTCTTTCACCAGATCCAGAGCAACCGGATGCTTGTCGCCGCACAGAATTGCCAGCAGTTCGACTTCTGACTTCCCGTCGTGCAGAGGCTCAATCAGTGGCTGCCCCACGCACAGAGTTCCGTCGTAAGCCCGGGAATCACCCCACTGTTCGAACGGATGCGTTTTGGGCAGGTGCCAGTGACAGAGCAGTGAAGTTTCGTCTTCGTACTCACCCAGGTGAATCGCGTTCGGCACCTTGGAGAGAGCAGAGACAAAGTCGATGTCGCCAGGAGCATTGTAAGCGGGATTTCCGCCCAGAATGACCAGGGTTTCGACGGCACCAGACTGCATTTCTTCCGTCAGCGTCCGCAGTGCTTCAACAGAAGGAAGTTCCGTTGCCAGCGGCTCCTGCGTGTACTTGACCGTCTCGCCAACGTTGCCCAACTGCTCATTCAGCTTATGGACGCGGGCGTGCAATTCAGCGGGCTGATTCTCGCCGATCGCGACCAGGCTGGAACCCTGATTGGCCACCAGGTCTTCCGCCATCGCAGCGAGAACTTTGTCAGCGTATTCTTCGCTGGCTGCTTCCGGCTTCTTCCCATCGACACGTGCCTGAACCTGAGATTCCAGCTTCGACAGAAACGCTCCCAGATCGACCGAACGAGTTGGGAGACGATGGTCGGCTGCCACACCAGTTGTGGTGTAACGGCTTTCAACCACGTAGAGACGGTTCATCGGACCAGCGGCGGGATCACGACGGGCGGCCCACTCGCGGGTGTGCAGCATGCCGGCGGGATGCTCTGACAGCAGATCTTCATCCAGACAGACAATGATATTCGCCTTTTTCAGATCGAAGTGAGGCCGAACAACTTCGCCGAACGCCAGACGGGAACCGGCGTAAGCATTATCCCGGTTACCGGCTCCGTAATCGAACCAGCGCGCCTGGGGATACATGGCTGCGAATTTGTCCTGCAACCCCTTTCGGGTTACAGAAGTACTGAGATCGGCGAGCACTCGCAGCCTGGCCCCACCGTTCTCGCGTGCCTGACCCAGCACTTTATCTGAATATGCCAGAAACGCCTGCCAGTCACGGACATAGCGATTTCCGTCCTGACGCTCAATCACGCCGACCGCACGATCGGGATCGTACAGGGACAGAGTTTCTGACTGTGCCTGCGCCGTGGAAGAACCACGGTTTTGAGCCGAATCGGGATTCCCTTCGACTTTGATCGGGCGCCCGTCGTAGCTGGTGACCAGCAGACTTTGAGCCTGCCCACCCAGTTCAACAAAGGTCGCGTATTTCTGAGGCTCACCGGGAATCATCCCTTCGGGACGAGACACGCTCGGTGAAATCTTCTCATCTTCCCAGCGACACCCTGACACACTGGCCAGAGCAACGGAAGCACCCATGATCTGCATCCAGCGACGCCGCGAAACACCTTCCGGATACTCCGAAGCGGCCACGGGAAACTCGCGATGCAAGATCTCTTCAAATTCCGGCGTGGAATGCAACTCACCCAGACTTCGCCAATACTTTTTATCCACAACCGAACCCCTTAGCGGTGACACGTAGAACAATTAGTAGAAGGATTCAAATTCAATTCTTTCCGAATCTTTGCACCCACTTCTTCCGGATCCCCTTCGGGCTTCCAGTCGAGCTTCGTTACCAGCTCAGGTGGACGCAGATTCGGCTCAGGGTGCCGATGACACTCCAGACACCAGCCCATGCTCAACGGCTTAACCTGTGTAACCTTTTCCATTTTGTCAACGCGACCATGGCAGGAAACACAGCTCACACCACGACGAACGTGAGCACTATGGTTGAAGTACACGTAGTCCGGCAGGTCATGCACACGACGCCACTGCATCGACTTTCCGGTCGCCTGGCTTTCCCGGATGGGAGCCAGCTTGGGACTGGTCGAGTGAATGGCAACAGTGTTAACCACCCCGTTGGCGTCTGCACCAGAGTGGCAGTTCAGACAGGTCGCGGTGGGAGGCACAGCAGCGTGGCCGGCCACTTCAACTGTGTTATGACAGTAGCGACAGTCCAGTTTCAGCTTACCTGCGTGCAGAGCATGACTGAAGGGGAGTGGCTGCTCGGGCTGATAACCGACGTCCGTCGTCTCCGGACTCGCCCCAAATGCAACCATACCAACAACATACAGGACACCAATCGCCCCCAGCGCACCTAGCACTGGAACAATCGTATTTGTCCATTTTGGAAACAGAAAACGATCCATTTTTGATATACCTGACAAGACCTTTCGAGCCGGACCAACCTGAAACAGACAGAACGTGTCTTGGAGATTGATGAGTCAATCGATGGTCGCGGCGGACTTTTCAACCGGTTTGGAGAGATGATACCCCATCTATTTTCGCACAATAGATGTAAGGGGAGATGTAAGCAATCCATTCAGCGTCAGGTTAAGGAAAGTTTCTTGGAGTCGGGAGTCGCCGGTTTTGAAATTCTCATTATTGGGGACAAGCCACGACTGCTGTACTTCTGGCGATTCTGCCATTCTCCCTGCAAAATCGCAGTACAAGCCCTTATAAAGGACTTTATCATCCAATTACTAAGACAACTCCCCTTCTTACAGCCCGGACAGATGACAGTCTCATTGTCGAGAATCAGAAAATCCCGGCGAAAGTGAACGCATCACACAGTAGACGGAACCCGACCACAGCATCTGTTTACGGTGTTCTCCTCCCCAACAGTTTCAATGTAGAGTTTCTGTGCAGAAGACATTCGATTCCGTTGCATCTCCAGTGCCTTTACACTCCGCCAGCAATGCTGCATGATGAATGCAGATTCAGCAACTCGAACACATCACATCCACTCACACCTGGACAGAGGCGGCTTCGTTTATGAGCAATCGCATTCGCTGGGGCATCTTAAGCACCGCAAAAATCGGCACCGTACAGGTCATCCCAGCCATGCAGCAGGGAGAACATTGTGAAATCAGCGCGATCGCTTCCCGGACGCTCGACCAGGCTGAGCAGGCTGCTGCCGAGCTGGGAATCCCCCGTGCCTACGGTTCTTACGAAGAACTGCTGGCTGACCCGGACATCGATGCGATCTACAATCCCCTGCCCAACCATCTACATGTCCCCTGGTCCATCAAGGCCATCGAAGCGGGCAAACATGTGTTGTGCGAAAAGCCGATCGGGCTCTCCTCCAACGAAGGCCAGCAGCTGGTCGACTGCGCTGCAGCGCATCCCGAACTGAAAGTGATGGAAGCCTTCATGTATCGCCATCACCCCCAGTGGCAGCTGGCTAAGAAGCTGGTGACAGACGGTACGATCGGCGAGCTGCGCACGATTCAGTCCTTCTTTGCCTACTTCAACGACGATCCGCAGAACATTCGCAACCAGAGTGAAATCGGTGGTGGCGGACTGATGGACATCGGCTGCTATCCTATCTCACTCTCACGATTTATCTTTGACGAGGAACCGCAGCGCGTCTCGGGGATCGTGGAATACGACAGCGAGCTGGGGACCGATCGACTGGCCTCGGCCACATTGGACTTCGGCAGAGGGACCTCTACTTTCACCTGCTCAACACAGCTCAACCCCTATCAAAGAGTGCAGATTCATGGCACCCAGGGACGCGTGGAGATTGAAATCCCCTTCAATGCGCCGATCGACCGCCCCTGTCGTGTCTGGCACCAGACGGGCACTGACATCGCCGAGGTCAAACTGGATCTGTGCAATCAATACAGTATCCAGGGCGATCTGTTCTCGCTGGCCATTCTCAACAATACCGCGGTGCCCACACCACTCACCGATGCTGTCGCCAACATGAGAGTGATCGAGGCGATTGTCGAGAGCAACCGTAGCGGCGCCTGGGTGAAACCCTGATTTCTGAGCTACCGTACGCTTGACACCGAGAGCAACCAGCCTGCCTGCAGATTCAGGCAGGTTGCGTACTGAGCGCGCACGATCAGCGACGAGGAGGTCGAGGTTCGAATTTTACCGGAGAAGTACGGTCTGCCAGACAGTTCTACCTGGGAGCCAGCACCATGATCATATTCCGACCGCTGGCCATTGAGGGAGCCTGCTCCACTTTTGCCAGATCGGAAAGCTTTTCCTGGATTTCTCCGAGGATAGTTCGGCCGAGTTCATGGTGCGCGTTTTCACGACCACGGAACATGATATTGAATTTGACCTTGTCTTTCTGCTCCAGAAACTTCCGGGCGCTTTTCAGCTTGAACTCAATGTCATGTTTGCCGATTTTCGGACGCATCCGGATTTCTTTCAGATGCACCTGATGCTGTTTGGTGTTTTTGCTGGTCTTCTTTTTACGCTCGTACTTCAGCTTCCCGTAGTCCATGATACGACAGACGGGGGGCTTTGCGTCTGAGGCCACTTCCACCAGATCCAGGTTGGCCTCCATCGCTAACTTCAATGCTTCCGCTGTGGGGATCACTCCGAGTTGTTCCCCGTCTTGATCAATGACCCGCACCGGACTGATCCGGATCTGGTCATTAAGTCTCTGCGTTGTTTCGATTGCTTGTTTCTCCTTGTATCGAATCAAGAAATTGGTTTTGTGTCCCGCTTAGTACTTTCAAAAGTCGGGAAACACACTCTCTGACTACTGATATGAAAAAAGAACATCTCTGCAGGAGATGCCTTTGCCGCATACCAGATTCCAGTTATACACTCTGGCTAAAATATACTATTACATCTTAAGTTATATCAATCGGCAAAAAGTGGCAAGTAACATTGATACACTATTTTATCCGAAATCGCTTCACAGGGGCTGAACTTTGAACCGGTTCCGCCCTCAGTTTCAGCGGTATTTCCCTAAAGCAGGATCTGTTCATCTGTCTGATGAATCTGCCTCTTTCAGGGGAAATCGCTTTGCTTCGCCCGAAAAATCCTTCAAATTCCGCTGTTGCTCAGCGGGAATCGCCACGGGCTCCCAGCGGGGGCCGGAGTTCCGGTAATTTTTAAAGGGATCCTGTTCTCCCGCACGGCCACGTACCGGGAATTCCGGAATCTGATGCTGTCGGGCTGCACGCAGGCTCGGTTCGAACTCGACACCTGGCGAGGAGTTAATGTTCGCTCCCGGCTGAGGAGCCGGTTCCGACAACGGAAGCGTCGCTGCGGCCGAATCAGCTTCCGTTCCCAGGAAGGCGGCCCTCAGTGTCGCAGATGCTTCACGTTGAGAGGGTGCCGGAGGAATGAAAGGAGTGCCACCGGGACCTGGTTGTGTTCCCTGCAGATTCTGGATGGCAGCCGCGGATTCCGCTGGTTCGCTGAAATCGATCGACTGAATTTTTTCATTCACGGGTGCAGCCGCAGATTCACTCTTTACGCCAGGTACCGGCGGTGCTGGTGTCTGAGGCATTGCTTCCGGAGCAGGAGCTACCGGCTCGGGTGGTGCTTCGCCCGGGGTCAACAGTTGGGGATAAACGCCCCGCGAAATCTCACCCGTATAGAGTGGTGCTGCCGCGATGTTCCGGACACGCCCTTTCAGACGATCCCGCTCTGCAGCATCCATGTAGGCTTGCTGAGGCCAGCCCCCTTCAGCCAGGAAAATATTGTTATACGACAGCAGCGAACCCTTCTCAAACTGCACGTTCTTAACCGCGAGAGCATACTCGACCAGCGAACGATAGTAACTGCTGTCTGCTTCCGCCTGACGACGCTGTGCTTCCAGCAGCAGGTCCAGGGTCGCATTGTCCGATTCATAAGCCGCCTGCACCGCAGCCACTTCCTGTCGGGCCGCATGACGACGGTTGAAAGTGGTCTGCATCACAGAGTACGCCCGATCGACATCAGCGATGGCGTTACTCAGACTCTGTACCACGGTCCGTTCCTGTTCATGCAGGATCGCCCGGCTGCGTGCCAGTTGCAGTTCTGCGTTTCGCATGGCTGCATGCGCCTGCCGACGCCCCAGGGGCACGGAGAATTCCAGCCCCAGTTGCCATTCCTGCAGGTTTCCGTCAAACAGGGTATTCAGAGCGCCTTCGTAAGGTCCGGGATTAGAGCCTTCGGCCAGGAAGTTCTTACCAAAGCCACGCCAGCGATACCGGCCAATCAGGTCGAGTTCGGGCAGCAGGAAGTTTTCGTTGGCCTGCAGCTCCAGTTCATATTTTTTGATCGCCCAGCGTTGACGACGAATTTCGGGGCGACGGTCCAGCGATTCCACCAGAGTCTCTTCCCAGTCGAAGTCAACACGAGCCAGCGAGGGTTCATCTGCCGGACGAATCAGTCGGCCGTCATTGATCGGAATGCCCATCAGCTTACGCAGGCGTCGTTCCGCAACATACACACCGTGATTGCTCTGGAAGGTTCCGCCCTGGCTGCCGTTGTTGGTATGTGTGCCATTCAGCAGTCGACCGCTGAGTGCATTTTCCACTTCGGCCTGATAACGAAAATACTGTTCGCGGGCCTGCGCTTCTTTTTCGGCTTCGCCGCCACGACGACCATTTTCATACAACGCGTGAATCCGCCGCCAGGTTTCCAGTGCAGAATCCCGGGCCATGATTTTCGCATCGAGATCGCGATACCCGAAATACAGATCCCAGTAAGCGTTCTCAACGTCGCTCACCAGGTTACGGACGGCAATCTCAAATTCGCCGAGACTGATGTCAGTATTCATGCGGGCAATGATCACACCATTGATCACTCCCGGCGTGTTACTCGGTCCGGCCAGCTGGTTGAAATCGATTCCGCCTCCCCGCAACAGCGGATGACGGAATTCCATTTCGATATTGTTCTGGTAGGCGTGAGGGAACTGGTTACCGGGCGAGTTATTGGCATCGTAGTCGATGTAATCCCGTAAGGTGAATTCAGTACCGGTCATGGCACGCTTAGTCAGCTGCGCCTGGATTACCATTGCATCCTGTCGCAACAGACGGGTACCACCGCCGAAGAAGACGTTGTTCAACGCCTTGTCATTCTTCTCAAAAAACGTACTCGCTGACAGCGTGGCATCATAGGCGCTTAGTGCCGCAGGCACGCCATATCGGGGATCCGACTCGGTAATGGCAGGATCGTATTTCGTGGTCACTGCAGCCGGCGTATTTAATGAAACACCACCGACATCACCCAGCACTTTGGAACTCTCCAGTGCCATCCGGACTGCTTCCTGCAACGAAAGATCCCAGTAATCGGGGGTTGCAGAGCTGGCGACACTTGAAGGCGCTACTGTGCCGAGCGTGTCGCCTTCATCAATGGTATCCACATTGGGATACTCGATTTCGTGAGCCACCTGCTGGTACACTTCCTCACTGTCCACAAACTCGTCCTGGAGGGACTTGTTCATGAAACTGCTGCAGCCTGGCCCCAGTAGCGTAGGAGCTACCGCCAGCAGAAGCATCATTCGTGTCAGGAAATGGTTCATTGAATAACCCTGGTCAGTCTGGACCACGTACCAAAAAGCTTTACACTCTCTCCTCTCATCGGCTCGAAACCGGGCTGACCCAAAGCGAATTTTCGTCATATCCGAATTATTCCATATAATCGGATAACCGTAAGCCCTGCCCCATACACCCCATCTTTTGCATTCGCACCATTCACACACTCTGTGAATGTTCCTGAGTCCAGCAGCCTGCATCGATCAGCGAAGCTGCGCAATGATTTAAAGTTGTACACCAAATACTTTGGCAGCACGGTCTGCTTTTTCGTGCTCGATCCCCGCGCCGGCGAGGCAGCCGTGTTAGGATGTAGGAAACAGGGACCATTCCTGGAGCCCCCTGCCTGCTGGTATCAGCGGCAATCTGAAACCTTTGACTCGACAAACTGATGACAACAGACGAATCCTCTTCTATCGAAAATGTCTGGCAGGAGATCGAAGAGCTCGTAATGGGGCTGGCGCAAATCTCACGTACCGAGATTTCCAGTCAGAGGTTCTATTCTGAACTGGTGGAGCGAGCCATCCAGGGGCTGGGCGCGCGAGGTGCCCTACTCTGGATTCCGGATTCCCACAGGGACTTCGAACTCATTGAACAACAGGGGCTGAATCCCGAAACCGATCCGATTCTGGGCCTCAGCCAGGAGCAGGTCCATCGTCACCGGATGCTGCTCAACGAAGTCCTGCTTGAAAACGAACCTGCCAGTATCGCCGCCGGGACTGGATTATCGGCAGAGCACCAGGGTAAGAATCCGCTCTCGGAAAATCTGATTCTCTGTCCCGTCCGCATCATGCGCGATTCGGTTGCCAGTATCGGAATCCTGGAAATCATCCATTCCGCGCCCCGCTCTTACGAGGCGCAGGAAGGTTACCTGCGGTTCATCAGCGCGCTGTGTGAAATCTCAGAAGACTTCTGTCAGCATCAGCAGTTGCTCAAACTGCAGGAACTGGAAACCCTCTGGGAAGAATTCGAACGTTTCTCCGAACACGTGCATCTGCACCTGGATACACAGCAGACGGCCTACATCATTGCCAATGAAGGGCGGCTGCTCATCAACTGTGACCGGGTCTCGGTACTGCAACGGAGTGGTTCTGCCTATCGCCTGCTGGCCGCCAGTGGAGTTGAGAGTATTGAACGCCGTTCCGAATCGGTACAGCGACTGGAAACCCTTGTCAATCGTATTCAGGCTTTGAATCGACCTTACTGGAACTGGGAAGCGGATCAGAACTATCCTCCGCAGATCACCGAACCGCTGCACGCTTATCTTGACCTGGCGGCGTCCCGTTCGCTGATGATTTTCCCGTTGAAACACATCACCCAGGAATCAACAGAACCGGTTAATAACACCCGACTGCATGACCAGAGCAGCCCCGCGGAACAGACGATTGGCGCGATCGTTGTTGAGCAGTTTCACGAAGCGAACGCCAGCCAGACCTCTCTCGATCGTTCCCTGGCGGTGGCGAGGCACGGGGGAACGGCCCTCTATAATGCGCTACAGTATGAAAGCTTTCCTTTCTTTCCCGTACTTAAATTCTGGTCGCATTCGCCGGTCCGCAAACGACAATTGACCTGGCGAAAACTGGCGACCGCCGGCGTGGTACTAGCCGTGATCGCGGCCCTGCTGATCCTGATCCCTGCTGACTTCACGATTGAAGGAACCGGCACTCTACAACCCGTCGATCAACAGAACATCTTCGCGACCGCAGATGGCATCGTCGATCAGATCCTCGTTCAACAGGGAGACGAAGTCACTCAAGATCAGACACTGCTCACGCTGCGTGACTCGGAACTGGAACTCGAATCCAGCCGCGTGCGAGGCGAGATCCAGACGGTCCAGAAACGTCTCGCCGTAATTCAGGCGGCACGCCTCGAACTCAATCCGACCGACGCCGATGCCCTGCAACGGGCCAACCGTCTGACTGCGGAACAGGAAGAACTCAACGAACGACTCAAAAGTCTGACCGAACAGCGGACACTGCTGAAGAATCAACAGGATGCCCTGCTGCTCAAAAGCCCTATCGCCGGAGAGGTCCTGACCTGGGATCTGCAGGAGAAACTGCTGGCCCGCCCGGTCCAACGGGGACAGCGACTGCTCACCGTGGCCCACCTGGCCGGCCCCTGGGAACTGAAAATGCAGGTGCCTGACTCTGAAATAGGACACGTTCTGGAAGCGCAACATCAAAGCGAGACGCCCCTCAATGTCTCCTTCTTATTACTGACAGATCCGGACCAGACTTATACCGGCACTATTCAGTCCATCGCAGCCACTGCGGAACCTGACCAGGAAGGTACCCCCGCCGTGCAGATCACGGTCAAGCTGGATCGTGAAACCATCAAAGGGCTGCGGCCGGGGGCATCGGTACTTCCCCAGATCGACTGCGGTCAACGTACATTGGGCTATGTCTGGCTCAGGCGGTTATGGGAAACCGTTCAGCGGGAAGCCTTCCTGTTCTGAGTTGCGTTCCTTATTTCTGGCCCGGGTTTTCATACCAGAACAAACCGAGCCCGCGTTTCTTGTGACGTTCTTCACAGCAGAGCACATCCAGATCGCCGTCGGCGTCGAGGTCCAACAGTTCGATGCGGTCATACTTAATTCCTTGGGGACCACTGATTTCCCGTGGCTCCCAGTTGAACTGATCTCCGTCGCGAGAACCGCGGAGCCAGAACATCCCGGACTTCGGCGGCTCTGAATGTTCACAGCTGAGGACCAGGTCCAGTTGACCGTCCCTGTCCAGATCCCCCGCGGCAACTCCCTTTCCGCCTCCCGTGTTTTTGGGATAAGGAATAACGCGGTGATCCCATTTCAGGCCACTCTGATCCAGGCGACGGTACCAGTGCACTTCATCGGGAGCCCGCGAAACCAACAGAATATCCTGCAGGCCATCCTGGTCGAGGTCCGCCAGATGGGCAAACATCACTTCGCGATCCTGACCGCCGACCCAGTGATTTTTCCACGGCTTCCCTTTAGAACTGTCGGAACCTGGATTCTCGAGCCAGCGGCATCCGCGGTGCTTCCCTTTGCGATCCGTGGTTAACAGGTCCTGGTCACCATCGCCGTCCATGTCGACGGCATAGAGAGACATGATCCAGCCCGCCGGGGAAAGTGGATGCCATTGATAGGACGAGAGATCCCGCGGTTGGCCGGTACATTCAAACCAGCCAATCTCGGCTCCCGGTCCTTTACCGGCTGCGACCAGGACTTCCCCTCCGCTTGCATCCTGGCTGAGTTTCGCGGGAATGGCGAACATCCACATCATGCGATTTTTCGAGGCGGGGATCACAGCCTGCTCCCAGGAGTTCTCAAACGGTTTATCTTCAGGCGTCCAATGCACGAAGACAGACCGCGATTTCCCTTCACAACAACTGACGATCGCCCGGCTGGTGCCTTTGTGTTCGAGATCGATCCAGGCAGCGTCTTCCACCTGGGGTGTTTTACCGACGGTCAACGCAGGCCAGGTCGCTTTCACCTTATCAGGTCCCGGATTGCGGTAGAGGCGAGTGATGCCCCCCTCTTCCCAACCGGTGGTCAGGTCCAATAGACCATCGCCGTCGATATCATGGAGTTTGACGCCGTCCGCACCGCGGGAAGAGTCGTCTATGATATGGATCTGCCAGGGAGTACCGCGGTCCGGCTCCTCCGCCTGTAATGGATACCCCAGAATCCAGAAACCCAGCAGACAGATCAGGTTCGCGTGTTTTTGTATCAGCGGGTACATGTACATTCTCCCTTTTGATTCCGGTTGAACTGCGACATTAAGGTGCACCGTCACTCCAGTATCCTGCCTGCGGGCTCAAATCTCAAGATTGCTTCGTATGGCAAGGAGTTCTCCGAAAAAACTGCTCAGTTTTGTTGCATTTCCCTCTATTATTACAGTGTTTCCTGCCCATTCAGGCAGTCTCTGCCGGAGCGCACCTGCAATACCGCGATAACCGAATCATTCCGAACAATCGATAAAGTTTCGCGTCTGCCCCAGCCGATCATCCTTAGGTACAGGCGATTGTACGACTGATGAACAGCTTCATCAGAATGGTGGTGACCATGGATGGTCACGCTTTAATGGGGGGAGGATACCACGAATGCGCGCAGCATTTGTCTGCATCGTCCTGGCACAGCCAATCCTGTTTTGCTCAGGTTGTCAGTGTTTCAGGGCCAGCAATCTCTATTATAACCTGATCGACGATGTCAGTGACACGCAGCTGTATGCGGATCGATTCTACCGTCCCACCTGGGACCTGACTCGCATCGGCAAGCCAGACTGGTGTCGCTCGCGATTCAACCGCTGGTGGTGCAAATGCTGCTCTGACTGCCGACCGGAATACTACTACTCTGCTGAGGCCCGCACGGAATACAGCCGTCCTCAGCAGGACATCAGTGACGAATCGGTCGATGACCTGGTCCCTCTTCCTGAGCCAGCCACGTTTGTGCCCCCCGATCCCTACCCCAATGGAATCGACAGCACGCCCGTGGCAGAGGATGGCCCCGAGTTAGCCCCCGCCGCAAGTGCGCCCGTTGACTGACATGTTCAGTCTGAATCCAGCGCAAAACCAGACCCATAATCAGCGGACAGCGGAAAGAGACAGGTCACACTATGATCAAAATGGACAAGACACAATTCATACAGCGACTGACGATTCTGGTACTGACCGTAACAACCAGCATCACAGTTCCTGCTGCATTTGTCTCCGCCCAGGATACACCCGCCAACCAACGCGATGGCCAGAGCCCGGCCCTGACGAAGTCAGCTGCCGATCAATATCTGTTAAAGGACGATGATCGGCAGCTGACTGAATTCGAACGGGAAAACCGCAGACAGGACGAACCTCTGCCCATTCCCAGCGAAGAAGAACTGATTCAAGAATTAGCCAAGGGATCCTCGACCCGCAGTGCCCGGAAAGCCTGCCTGGCCAGTCTGCCCCTGGATAAGATGACGCCCGCCAACCGTACAAATGCCGAATACGTGCTGAAAGACATCAGCATGTTTCGCACACTGCCTAAGATCCACCTGGACGTGAACCACTCGGCGTACGCGTATTTCATCGCCCACCCCGATGTGGTCGTAAGTATCTGGCGACAGATGCAGCTTTCCGAATTCAAGATGTGGCAAACCGGCCCGTATTCGTATGAAGTCGATGCCGGCGATGGCACAGTGGGTACGCTGGATGTCATTTATCAGACCCCTGCCGAGTCGATCGTAGTCTGCTCGGGAGTCTATAAAAGTCCGTTGCTTGCCAAACCAATTTCAGCCAGAGCCCTGCTCCATCTGCAGACCGAATATTATCCGGGCAAGGATGAAAAGCGGGATTCCATCTCACATCAGGTGACGATGTATGTTTCGTTTCCTTCACAAACAGTGGAAGTTGCCGCCAAAATTCTGGCCCCGGTCAGTAATGCGATTCTGGACCGCAACTTCAAGGAAGTCTCCATCTTCCTGCACATGATGACGCTGGCCATGGAACGCCAGCCCGGCTGGGTCGAACGCCTGGCGGGTAACCTGGAAGGGGTCCTGCCCATCCGTCGTCCGCAGTTGCTCAAAGTAGCAGCCCGGGTCTACATCGATGGTAAACAGCGGGAGAACCCCGAAGCACTGCGGCGGCGTCTGCAGCGACCACAGCCGATCGATCCAGTCTCACAGACCAGCGGTCAGGCACCACGCAAGCTGTCCAGCGACCTGCAGGTTCAGCCGATCAGTCGAGCTCAAAGCCCGAATTAAATCAGCATGTCCTCCGCGTGTTTAATACCGCGGAGGACGTCTTTTTTTATTACGGGGCCTGAGTACAAAACCTATGATGCCGAAGAACAGCACCAGCGGAATCGCGACTTTGGGCCTGGTCGCGAACAAGACGATGGTCACCGCTACCGCCACGAACAGCCACGGAGGCACATTCGCCCAGGCCGCATCGCGATTCCTGGTCGGCAGTGCCAGCCAGAAGGCCAGCATCAGCAGCCCCACCCGCATGAAGGCGCCCGTGACAATATCCTGTTGCGCAAACAGGTCCTGCGCGGCGAACCAGTAGAGGTAGCCGGCGACTCCCAGGCAGGCCAGAGCGATAATGCCTACGAGGGTGCGGTTGATCGGAATTTTTTCACCAGCCATACAATACTCGTCTACTTGCGTCCGGGGCGGGTGCGCTGATTGAGGAATGCCCCCAGCGCCAGATGATAGGGGTCGGTCGTGCGAAACTTGAGATAATCCACGTGCACCGAGCCGCACTGCCGGGCCAGTGTCGCACAGAATTCCTGGTACTGCTCCAGGTAGCGGGCCCGCAGCTGATGCGGGTCGACCAGTTGATGATGTCCCCGCAATTCGAGGCTGCGGAACTGGGTCGGCTTGCTGAAGGGGAACTCTTCCTCTTCCGGTGCAACAACCTGGAAGAGCAGTACTTCATGCCGATCGTGGCGGAGCTGTTTGAGGGTGGTGGTCAGTGCCTCGGGTTCATCGAAACAGTCGGAGATCAATACGACCAGACTGCGGCGTTTGATCAGCGGCTGCACTTCGGACAGGACGGTCGAGATCGCGGTTTCGTGTCGCGGTTTCGCATTCTCCAGGATCTCCAGCATCTGACCGAAGTTCTTCGGATTGGCTGAAGGCTGAATGAAGTCCCGGCGTTTGCTGTCGAAGGTGATCAAGCCCACCGCGTCGCGCTGACTGAGCAGCAGGTAACCCAGTGCTGCCGCAAGTTGTTTCGCATAGTCGAACTTGCTGAGCGTCTTACCCGCATAAGCCATGCTGCCCGAACAGTCGAGCAGCAGGTAACAGCGGAGGTTCGTCTCTTCCTCGAATTCCTTGACGTAATACTTCCCGGTCTTGCCGTAGGCCCGCCAGTCGATGTGACGGATTTCGTCGCCCGGGTAATACTGCCGATGCTCCACGAATTCAACGCTGGCTCCTTTGAAGGGACTTTTGTGCTGTCCCATCATGAAACCTTCCACGACGAGCCGGGTGACAACATCGAGTTTGCCAAACCGGGCCAGCGCGGTGGGGTCTGAAAGTGGCGCGTCCTTTGACAGCATATCGTGAAGTTTCGTAACAAAGTAATCCGCAGGAAGACAGAAAGCACAGAGAGCATGCTCCCTGCGCTTTCCTATGGTATCAGGATTAATCTCTCAGATCACTAATCCAGTTCTTTGATAAACACATTGCGAAAATAAAGTGTGTTGCCGTGGTTCTGCAACTCGATCTGACCGGTTTCGTAGATCGGCTTGTCCCGCTCCCAGTAGTTTTCCAGCGGAGTGTCGTCGACGACCAGTTTGCCGTTGAGCCAGACGCTGACTTTTTCACCGACCATTTTAATGCGGAAGGTGTTCCATTCGCCCACAGGGTTATCTGCGGTCAGCAGTGGTTTGCTGGGATTTTCTTTGTTGTTGTAGAGTCCGCCGGAACCGACGCCGCCTGCGGCTTTCACAGCCGGATCCCAGATCTGCACCTGTGGCGAACCACGCAGGTAGATACCGCTGTCGCCGTCTTTCTTGATCTTCCAGTCGACCAGCATTTCAAAGTCGCCGTAATCTTTGGCGGTGCACAGGCTCTGGCCTTTACCGTCGAAGACGATGATGCCATCCACGACCTTCCAGTGCTCGTTCATGCTCTCGTCAGCTTTTTTCTGTGCTTCGGCCAGTTCTTCAGGGCTCATCTTGGCCCGAGTTTTGGGGTTGCCCACCAGGCCTTTCCAGCCGGTCAGGTCTTTGCCATTGAAGAGTTGCTTGAAACCTTCCGGAGGCTGATTCAGTTTAGCTTCTTCGGCTTCCGCCAGGTTGAGCGAAGTCACGGCCAGCAGCAGAGCCAGCAGCAATGTGGTGCGTTTCCAGGTGATCATAGTCGTAACCTTCATTCTGTTGTTAACCAGGGGGGAGTCCTATATGGGAACAGGACCGGTGGTATGAATCGTGAATTTCTTAATTATCGAAAGGAACTTCCCCGCTCGCAAGCCAGTCCTCCCCGATTTCGTTGCATTCGCATAAACTCCCTGCGGGGACAATTGTCGATTTGCGATTGGTCTGCACCGCCATTAGAATAAATGGAATTCTAACCAGACATCAATCATCCGATTCCCGCCTTTCCCGCTCTCAGAAGAAAGAACATCATGAATCGCTGTCTTTACGCAATGCTCTGCCTGCTGCTGGTCTGTGTTTCAGTCACACCAGCGTCCGCTGCTCCGCAACAGAAAAACGTGCTTGTAATCGTGGTCGACGACCAGGGTTTTCAGGCCGGCTGTTACGGTAATAAAGTCATCAAAACGCCGGGCATCGACATGCTGGCCGAATCAGGAACCCGCTTCACCCGGGCCCACTGCACGACCGCCAGTTGTTCCGCCAGTCGTTCCGTGATCATGACGGGCCTGTATAACCACGCGACCGGTCACTACGGACACGCTCACAGCTACAACCACTTCAGCACTTACACTACGGTGAAGTCGCTGCCCATCATTCTGGAAGAAGCCGGCTACCGGACCTGCTCAATCGGAAAATATCATCTGGCTCCCGAATACGTTTATCATTTCCAGGAGTATCGTAACCAAGGCATCCAGGGGAATCGCAACTCCGCAAAGATGGCCGCGAACGCGAAAGAGTGGATCACCGAAGACGACGACCGTCCTTTCTTCCTCTACTATTGCAGCAGCGATCCCCACCGTGGCGGCGGCCCCGATGGTTACTCCAACTTCAATGACGATCCCGATCACTACCCCGGCGTGACGCCGATCACATACAAGCCCGAACAGATTGTCGTACCACCGTGGCTGCCCAATCACCAGGAAGTCAAAGAGGAACTGGCCGAGTACTACCAGGCGATTTCCCGTCTCGACCAGGGCGTAGTCTCGCTGATCAATACGCTCAAAGAGACCGGCCACTGGGAAGACACGCTGGTCATGTTCCTCAGCGATAACGGACCTCCGTTCCCCGGCGCAAAGACGAACCTTTATCAGCCGGGCATGAACCTGCCACTGATCGTGCGGGATCCGACACAGGAAAAAAAGGGCATCACTACCGATGCCCTCGTCACCTGGGCCGACCTCGTGCCGACGATTCTGGATTACTGTGAAGTCACTCCCAAGCCGGTTCCCCCGATCCGTCCCACCGAAAACAACGGCAAGCGGACCACAGGTCGTGGCAAACCCGTGCCTTACAAATTCCACGGTCGCTCGTTCCGCAGTGCGTTGAGCAAAGAACACGCGCCCGACTACGACGAACATTACGCTTCACACACGTTCCATGAGATCACGATGTATTACCCGATGCGGGTCATCATCAGCGGCAAGTACAAGTACATCTTCAACATCGCACACGAACTGCCCTACCCGTTCGCCTCCGATTTATATCGGTCCCCCACGTGGCAGGGCGTGCTCAAGCGGGGTGACAAGATGTACGGGCAGCGGACGGTCTACGCTTACCTGAACCGCCCCCGCCACGAACTGTACGATCTGGTCGCCGATCCCTACGAAGGCAAGAACCTGGCCTTCGAGCCGGAACACCAGGAAACGCTGGAAAAACTGCAGAAAAAGCTGAAAGCCTGGCAGGAAAAGACGAAGGATCCCTGGGTATTGAAGTGGGAATACGAGTAATTTCCGGGCCAAAACCGGGGATTTTCACGGACTTCCCATCGTTTTTTGTGAAAATGAACAAAGTTACTCGACGTCAGCAGACGATGTGTCTATAATGCCCTCACTCGGTAACGATATTCCGTTACTGTAGTTAGGGCTTATAACTGGACAGACGCCGTTGAAAACCAGCGAAGTCAGTCTGTTCATCTGCTCTCAAATAAGCAATTTCAGTCCTTTACAGGACCCATAACGCGGGGTGGAGCAGCCCGGTAGCTCGCGAGGCTCATAACCTCGAGGTCGCAGGTTCGAATCCTGTCCCCGCCACTTAGATACCCCGATGCAGTGACATTGTCGCCGCATCGGGGTTTTCTTTTGCGCTGATCACCTGCGGGCCGTTCCAAATCTGGATGTCACTGTTGAATTGAGCCGGCTCTGATCGCTACTGACAATTTGTTTGACAACATGTTACGTCAGCATATACTCAATCCGACCTATACCTGTCTGGAGATTGCCTGCAATCTGCATAGCATTTTCAATTTATAAACGATCTCGCTGACCCATCATGAGGCCGCCATGAATCGATTGAAGTCTGCTGAACTGACTCTGGTCCCTTACTTCCTGACGGCTTTACTGGCATTCATTCCGATTCATTCTGTGTCTGCTACATCAGCTGTTGGCATTGAAGTCCGTGTGACGGACGATGATGAATTGCGACGCGCTGTCGCTAACGCGAAACCGGGGAGCACAATTCTCCTCGCTCCTGGTCAATATCGAGGCGGCTTGAGTTTTCAGAGGTTACGGGGTTCGGCGAAGCAACCGATAGTAATTTCGGCAGCAGACGCTCGTCAGCCTCCGGTGATCGCGGGCGGGAACACCTGCCTGCATCTCATTCAACCAGAGCATGTAGAGCTGCGTAATCTCATTCTCCAGGGAGCCCGCGGCAATGGTCTGAACATTGACGATGGCGGCTCCAAAGACAAACCGGCACAGCACATTGTGCTG
Source organism: Gimesia sp. (assembly GCF_040219335.1). Classification (NCBI taxonomy): domain Bacteria; kingdom Pseudomonadati; phylum Planctomycetota; class Planctomycetia; order Planctomycetales; family Planctomycetaceae; genus Gimesia; species Gimesia sp. The sequence continues at coordinate 278,943 of NZ_JAVJSQ010000014.1, forward strand.
CGTAACCTGACCGTCCAGAATATCGGCTCGAACGGCAACCAGGACGGGATCAAGCTGTCGGGCCTGGCTGATTTTAAGATTCAGAACTGCACTGTAAAACGCTGGGGACAAAAAGGCTCCGGCATCGACATGGTGGGTTGTCAGCGGGGAACGGTTTCCGGGTGCACGTTTCTTGAAGGAGACAAAATCTACGGAAACGGGGTGCAGATGAAAGGGGGCAGTCGCGACATCACCGTGAGCCGTTGTCGCTTTGACAATGCGGGCGGCCGGTCGATTAACATTGGGGGCAGCACGGGTCTGGAATTCTTTCGTCCTGAGCCTGCGGGATTTGAAGCCCGCGATATCACCGTCGCGGACTGTACGTTCATTGGTTCCATGGCGGCGATTGCCTTTGTCGGTGTGGACGGAGCTCACGTGCATCACAATACCATTTATCGACCGACCAAATGGGTTTTGCGAATCCTGCAGGAAAACAGGCAGAGTTCATTCGTCCCTTCGCGCAAGGGCCGTTTCACCAACAACCTGATTGTGCTGCGTTCGAACGAAATCGGTGAAGTCGTCAACATTGGCTCCCAGACCGCCCCGGAAACATTCGAGTTCGCAGACAACTGGTGGTACTGCCTGGACCGCCCCAAGCGCACACGCCAACTGATACGGTTGCCCACACAGGAAACCGGCGGATCGTATGGCCAGGCCCCGAAGTTCAAGAACCTTCGTGGTGGTGATTTCTCGCTTCAGACAGACAGTCCTGTGAAGAATGCAGGGCCTCGACACATAGAAGCGCCGATGTAGAGGCATTGTCGCCGCATCGGGGTTTTCTTTTGCGATACCGAATCGTTAGTATAAAGATGCCGCAACACTACAGACTCAAAAGCTCCGGTAATCTCCGGATCGACAGTCCGGTAGTCCCGTGGCAGCCAGTAATCAATGACTAGATCACTCGAAGGTTCCTATTAGAATATTTCGTTTGGGGTTATTTTATTGATCAGTACATAAGACTGGGCTACTATCATTTTCGGCAGCATGAATCTTCCTATGTTTCTCGAGCTTAAGGAGAGTGATCAACATGAGTATCAGGCCACCGGTCGTAGAAGTCATCGACCCAGTACAGGTGGATGCTCTCAGAAAACAGACTCCGCAACAACGCTTGCTGATCGCTGCCGGTATGTGGGAAACAGCACGTGTTATGCTGCGGGGAACACTCATCCGGCAACACCCGGAATGGAGCGAAGACAGACTCGACCGGGAAATCGCCAGACGCATGTGTCATCGCGACATCAGATCACTCTATGAATGAGTTCAAACCATATGAGCTGATGCAGTCAGTGGTCGATTTTCTGGAAAGGGAATCTGTTCCATACCGGATCGTCGGTTCCATGGCCAGTATTATCTATGGCGAACCTCGTTTTACGAATGATGTCGACATACTCGTTGATTTTCCTGAAAGTAAGATTGACCCGCTTTGCCAGCAGTTTTCTCCACCAGACTATTATGTATCTCCCGAGGCCGCTCGCGAGGCGATTGTTGCAAGAAAACAGTTTAATATCATACATCTTCCCTCCGGATTTAAAGCTGATCTCATTTTAACCACTGATACCGAATTTGGTCGGTTGGATATCAGTCAGGGGCAACGTATCTCAAGTCAAGGATTCTTCGACGCCCTGTTTGCCTCACCTGAAAATGTTATCCTGAAGAAACTGATTTTCTTCCAGAGAGGTGGTTCTGACAAGCATTTACGTGACTGTGCAAGTATCCTGTTGGTTCAAGGATCTGAAATAGATCAAGAATATCTCCGCAACTGGTCAGAAAAGCTGGGAATAACTGGGGAATTGAAAATTGTGGTTGACCGTGTAGAGGAAGAACGGGAATAGCAACATACGTTAAATTCCACTCTGCAATCTTTCTGGCCACGAGTTCGGCAAGTGAAACAGACAGCACCTGCACTACGGAATTGCTTTCTTGTTTAGAGGTTTGCCATTGCGTGGGAGGGGCTCGGGGTAGTTGGCGAGGATCTGTTTGAGTGACTCCACTACCGCCGGTTGCTCCTGGGCCAGGTTGCGTGTTTCTAACGGGTCGGTCTGGTAGTCGTAGAGTTCGTACTCGGCGGGGGCATTGGAATTCCTGTAAGGCTTCCACTCCACCAGGCGGTAGCGCTCGGTGCGGATGGCGCGGCCCAGTTTCTGTTTGGGATACGCGTGATAAGCGTGGTTCCTCACGCGAGCCTGTGGATTCTTCAGGACCGGGACCAGGCTGACGCCGTCGAGGGGCTGAGGCACTTTGAGAGCAGGGAGGCCGGCGAGTTCGGCCAGGGTGGGAAAGAGATCCACGCTTTCGGCGAGCTGCTGTGTAGCGGAGCCGGGCTGTGTGACTCCGGGAGCTGCGATGAGAATCGGGATGCGGTTGGCCTGTTCGTAGTTCGTGTGCTTGGTCCAGATGCCCAGGTCGCCCAGGTGAAAACCGTGATCGCCCCACAAGACGACGATCGTGTTCTCGGCCAGTCCCAGACGGTTGAGTTCGTCGAGCACCTTGCCGATCTGGGCGTCGACGAAACTGGTGCTCGCGTAATAGCCGTGAATCAACTGGCGTTTGAGGTCTTCGCTGAACCTGGCATTCCTGTCGGTTGGCACGGGGCTGTAATTGGTAATCTCGCCGCCCCGCTTGCCGGCCACTTTCGGGGCGTTCGCGGGGAGTTCTTCATTTTCGGGCAGCGGCAGTTTGGACGGATCGTAGAGGTCCCAGTATTTTTTTGGTGCGCTGAAGGGCAGATGCGGACGGGCAAAGCCGGCGACGATGAAGAACGGCGTCCCCTCCTGCTTGCCTCGATCCTGAGCGGCCTGGAGTCGCTTGACCGTTTCGGCGGCGACGCGACCATCGGCGTATTTGATGTCGGCCACATCCGGTGCTTCAAAGGCGGCGCCGCGGGGGAGCGATTTAATGCGATCGAGGTGCTGATTGGTGAAGTAGGCCTCTTCGCGGGTGAGCTTTCCCCCCTGCGTGCTGGCGGGGTCGAGGTATTCGATCACCTTGTCATGGAAATGCGGCACGCTGAAGGAAGCAGGATCTCCATGGTTGCCGTGACCGATGTGAAAGACTTTGCCGAGTGACTCGGTGCGGTAACCGCCGTGCTGCGCGAAGTATTGCGGCAGGGTGACGGCATCGGGAACGATCTCACGCAGCTGACTGCCCAGCCCGTATAAGCCGGTCGATGTGGAATGTGCGCCGAGCATCAGGGTGAACCGCGAGGGTGCGCAGACAGCCTGGTTACAGTAGGCCCGCTCGAAGCGCATGCCGCGTGCGGCGAGGGCATCGATATTGGGAGTCTGTGCGATCGGATCGCCGTAACAGCCCAGTGCGGGCTTCAGGTCATCGACGAGGATCAGCAGCACATTGGGACGCTCGGCAGCCGAGGCATTCCCGCTCAGCATAAGAATCAAGCATGTCATCAAGATGAAATGCACGCGGCGCAGAGAATTCATCTTCCGTCTCCCTTCGTGATTATTTCCAGGTATTCTCTTTGACCGGTTTGCCGTTGGTCGTCAGGATCTGGAAGTGGTGAAAGCCGGATTTCATGCCCGCATAACGCCAGACTACTTTTTTGTCCGGAGTCACTTCGAACAATTTGACCTGGTCCCCTTTGGCGCGATAGCTGGCAATCACGGTATTTCCGTTGGGTAATCGCTGGGCACCACAGGCATCGGAAAACAGATTTTCTCCCAGATCGGCATTCGTCATACTCCAGATAATTTTGCCCTGGGGATTGGTTTCAATGATGCGGTTCCCGTTCGTGCAGGCGATGAGCGTGTTGCCATTCTTAAGACGGATCGCGGTAAATGGCCAGTCACGTTTCTCGCGGCCCCGATCGTCGGTCGCGATGACCTGCAGCACTGCACCGCTTTGCGGGTCGTATTCTTTGACGGCAAAGTCCAGCAGATGCGGGGCGATGTAATGGCCGTTGGGCAGAACACGCAGCATGCGGGTCTGCATATGGGTATTATTCTTCTGGCACTGCAGGGGCGTCGTTTTTACAATCTTTCCCTGGCGATTGATCACAATGGCCCGCGGCTCGGGACCGAGTTCAGCAACGAGGAATGTACCGTCGGCTAAAGGTTGTACCGTACTGATTTCTTTCTGCTGACCCTGGTACTGAAACAGGATCTGTTTTGTTTTCCGGTCGACTTCAACGACGCCGCCATGGGGAAATTCTTTAGTCCCATACAGGGCCAGCAACACATTGCCGTTGGGCAGGACCCAGCCATCGCTGGCGGGCATGTCGAACTTCCATTCTACGGCCCCGTCCTCTCCAATAATGACCGCCCGGTTTGCCTTGCCCACTCCCAGAAATGAATGCCGGATGGAATCTTCCTCGCCGGCGTCCACAGGAATTCCGCCCGTGAAACAACAGACCACCATCAGCAGTAGCAGCCAGAAGTGGTTGAATTGAGAGAAAGCGATGCCAGGTTCGGAGTGAGCGCGGTTCCGTAGTTGCATGGGTTTTGAACTCCTCGGGATAAATGAACGGCCAAAGGTGAACCCTGATTCTAACGCAAATCAGACCTGCAGGCGATTCATTCCACAGAGGTGGCCCCGGAATTCAAAGGAAACGATCTTTAGAAAATGCTGGGAGCTGTTTCGTCGGTCAGGGAGCCGAAGAACTCATCAGTGTCGGATTCCCAGTCGGCAAGGTAGCGAACGCCGGGAGACAGCGTTTCCTGCATCAGACCGTTGGTGTCATGTTCATACCCCAGCAGATGGCCGAGTTCATGCAGGATCACGGTGCGGAGATCGATCAGACTGGCGGCTTCACTGTCAGGGAGTGCAATCAACGTCAGGTCGCTGGCTGGAGAGAACTCGCTGTGCTCTGCGGGAGTGGTATCGATGAACCAGCCATACCCG